>CADBUK010000134.1 GCA_902797915.1 Oscillospiraceae bacterium | reverse complement strand
TCCACGCTTCAACCCTTATTCCCGCGGCGTGCGCAGTTTCAATAATGACTTTAAGCGGGTCATATTTAAGCTCGCTCCCCTGCTCCCCGAAACAGTATTTTGAAACGGGAAATAATTCAGATTTATAAAACGCGTCCGCGCAGGGATGCACCTGAACGGTAATTGTATTAAGCCCCGTGCTTTTGATTTCCTTAATTACAGAGCTGAAATCGCTTTTGAAATCCTTTTCAGTGTTATTTGAAGTAGTGTATTTTTCAAGTTCAAAATAGCTTACCCAAACGGATTTAACATTTTGAGGTTCTTTTTCGGGTACGGCAGGCGCAGTTTCGGCGGCTGCACACCCGCTAAACAGTAAACATACTGAAATTAAAATAAGAATTATTCTTTTCATACTTGACACTTTCCTTTAAATTGATAAAATAATAGTTGGTGATGATTATGGAATACAGATTAGGTAATTCAAAATGGATTAAAAGCATAGGAGATACGGTTGAGATAACCTGTCCCGATTGTTCGCAGAAAGGCAAATTCGGCGTCTTTACAAATGCTGATACAAGACTTGCCGCGCACTTTCCTTTATTTACTAATAAAGACGTCTTTTTTCTCGTTTGCCCCAAATGCGCAACCGTTTACACTGTTGACGAAAGTAAGGGCAAAACCTTTAAAGACGGCGAACCGCTTTCAATCGGCGATTTTGATTTAAAGAAGCTTAAAGAATTCAAATAGTATAAACAATAAACCCGCCTCTTCAGGCGGGCTTTTATTTTACAAAATTATGCAGATTAAGCCGCTGCAGCCCTCGTTGATAACTCTTTCAATAGTTTCTCTGAACTTATCCCTTGCGTCTGCAGGCATTCTTTCAAGCTTTCCGCACAGGCCTTCGTTTACAAGCTCGTTAAGCGATTTGCCGAAAATATCCGTTTTCCAAATTTCCTGCGGATTTTCTTCAAATTCTTTAAGAAGATACATTACAAGCTCCTGCGACTGACTTTCGCTGCCGACAATCGGCGCAACCTCGGTATGAGTATTGCATTTAATCATATGAATTGAAGGCGCCTGCGCTTTAAGCCTTACGCCGTATCTGCCGCCCTGCTTCATTATTTCGGGCTCTTCGAGGGTAAGCTCCTCAATGTCGGGCATTACAATACCGTAACCCGTTCTGTCAAGCTCGTTGAGTGCTCTTTCAAACTTATCAAACTTTTTGCTTGTTTCGGTAAGACTGCATATTAAATCCATTAAATCCTTTTCGTCTTTAATATCAGTCTTGCTTTTCTCGGAAAGCACAGTGTAAAAGTATTCGTTATTAACGCCGACTTTCAGCGATACATAACCGTTTGATAAATCAAAATCATTAAAGCTTACTGACTCAATATCGTCAATTCTGTTTAGTGAGGAGGAAAAGCTTTTAACGCTTCTCAGGTTAGTAATGTCTGAGCTGAGACTTCTGACTGCGGAGAATATGTTTTTCCTGAAGCTGTCGTCACCGTCAAGACTTTTAATCCAGCCCGGAAGCATTAAAGAAACGCTTTTTGCGGGAAATTCATATAAAACCTTTTCAAGAATGGAGTTAATCTTTTCTTCATTAAGTTCAAGGCAATTTACGGGCATTACGGGCGTATCGTATTTATCGCTCAGCGCGGCAGCAAGCGCAATCGACTCTGCAGAGTCAGGCTCAGTGCAGTTAAGAATAACAACGAACGGCTTGTTGATTTCTTTAAGCTCGTTGATAACACGTTCTTCCGCTTCTTCATATTCCTCGCGCGGTATGGTGCTTATTGAGCCGTCAGTTGTAATTACCAGACCGATTGTGGAATGCTCGGTAATAACTTTCTGCGTGCCGATTTCAGCCGCCATATTGAACGGTATTTCCTCCTCAAACCAAGGGGTGTGCACCATTCTCGGCTGTTCCTCTTCTATGTAGCCCACCGAGCTCGGAACAATATAACCGACGCAGTCAATCAGCCTTACTTTAAAATGAAGATTATCCTCCATAGAAAGCTCAATTGCTTCCTCGGGAATAAACTTGGGCTCGGTAGTCATAATTGTTCTTCCTGCGGCGCTCTGCGGTAATTCGTCCCGCGCTCTTTCTTTCTGAAAATCCCCTTCAATTCTTGGAATTACAAGGGTATCCATAAATTTTTTAATAAATGTTGATTTACCTGTTCTTACAGGGCCGACTACTCCGATATAGATATCGCCCTGTGTTCTGACCGAAATATCGTTATAAATATTCATTATGCCACCCTCTCACATTCCGGGAATTATAAGTATTTTTTTGGAGTCAATCTTGTCTTTTGTTATATCGTTTTCTTTTTTAATCAGCTCTTCCGATGTTCTGAATTTCTTTGCAATATCCCATATTTCTTCGCCCGCGTCAGCAAAATATACGGTTAAGGCAGGGCTTTGAACGGCTTCGCCGTCTGTAATCCTGACATCATTAACAATGTTAAAGCTGTTCTTATTGTATTTAAGCGCTTTATAAGCAAGGTTTACCCTGACCTCAATTTCATCCTCGGAAATAATAACGTAATCGCTTGAAATTATGCTTACGCTGATTTCGTCGTACCCGTTTAAATCTGTTTTGTTTCTTGATGAAATCAGATTAACGCTGTTTTCGTCTGCAACAAAAGCAGCAATTTCAACGCTGTTGTTTACGCTCATTGATGCGGAAATATCAAGCACTTCGGAAATCTTCTGCTTGTCGGTTTTAAGGCTGAATTTTTCAGTAACTGTGTCGTTGGCAATAGCGTAATCGGAAAACAGTTCCATAGTGTCAAATACAGGCTCGGAGTTCTTATCTGCCGAATAAGCGTCGACGGGTATAATTAACTCTGTTTCGCGGTAAACGGCGCTGTTAACAAGCAACTCGCCGATAATCTCAAACGAACGGTATTCGTTATTTTTATCTGCCTTAGGCTTAATGTACAGTCCGCTGACCGTCAGGTCTGTAAACGCAACATCATCCTCTGCAATTCCCTGCATATCAAGGATTGAATTAACTGCAATAACCCTTTCAAACCGTTCAAATGAATTATTATCGGTTAAATATAGAATTGAGATTATTATTTTTGCCCGTACAAGCATTTTGTTTTCAACGATTTTTACTTCTTCCTCAACGGCGTTTGAAAATGAGTTCACTACCCTGTTAATTGCGGGAGACTCGGCAGGTATTGACGCTTCGTCGTCAAATTCAGACTTAACGTTTGCCGACGATATATAGGAAATACAGTTAACCCTTTTTTCTTTAATTAAAAGATTATCCTTTGGTGTAACTGAACAGCATTGTTTGTCTGAGTATATCTTTACTGAAACAGAAAAGGAATTATGAATGTCAACCCGTGTTGGATTAATAATCCTTGCATTATTATATTTAGTACATAATCTTATATCGAAATGTGAGTTTTCGTCGGCTTCAATGTTGATTGTTTTTTCAAAATCTTCATCAAATTCCGCGGATGAAATACCCTTATCGCTGTTATTAAAATATGTAATGTTGATTTTTGTTTTGCCGTGAACAGTCAAAGCACCGTTGTTATATTCAAAATTTACAATTGAATTACTGACGCTGCTTCTTAAAATCTTTAACATTTCATCATTATACGGCTCCAGCGTTTCCTGATAATCCAAATCAACGTCAAACTCTTTGGAATAACAGCAAATCCTTTGTTTTATTTCGTTATTGTTTTTTTCCATAATGACTGCTCCTTTTTATTTACTGCTTAATATTATGCCGAAATTTAATGATATATAACAAAAAAGCACTTCATTGAAGTGCTTTTTTGTTAAATGTATTCAGTTATTAATCTTTTTAACTTTAAACAGCGCTCTCAAAACAGGTGCAATAAACTTTGATGGAGTTAAAACAACAACCTTCAATAAAATCCCTCCGTTCGGATTTGTCTTGCTCTGCCTATTTGGTGCAGCAGATTATGCCGAGGATTATTACCGTAACCGACAGTATGCGCAGCAGCCATGCAGCAGGCAGACATATTGCAAGAATGCACCCCGCTCCGAAAGCGACGAATAATAATTCTTTTTTGCAGCATTTCTTTTTCATTACGCAACCCCCGACTTTAAATAAATTATGTGGTTGCTATATACTATGCAAAAATGTTTTAATCGTTACTCAATATAACAAGTAATTTTCCGCTGTGGATTTTTATATCGGCAGCGTCATCAAGAATTTCGTTGCTGACACCTAGACTTGACGCGAAATCAAGCCTTGCGTGTTCAATATTATATTTAGCGCCGCTGATTGAAATTTCCGAATTTTCCGTTAAAGAGAATAATGAAAAGTATTTTTTTTCATTTTTCAGTATTGAGAAATCAGAGGTTTCAATAAACGCTTTGTTTTTCTCGTTAATTATAAATGCGGCGACATTTCTTTCTCTGCAATATTCAAGGCACATAATATTTGCAAGGGTGTGGTCAAGCCTCGAGCCAATTGCGGCATATATTTCAATCCTCTGAGCGCCTCTTTTACACGCTTCCTTAACACAGGCAAAGGTGTCGGTGTCATCTTTTTCCTGTGGCAGAGTAATAATATCGCAATGAAAGGCAGGTCGTTTAGCGGAATCAAAGTCGCCGATAATAAGGTCAGGCTTAATCCCCGCCTTAATGCAATACAAGTAACCTGCGTCCGCAGCGATAATAAAAGTATCCCTATCAACATTTTCCTTGATAAAATCAACGCTACTTTTAGGTGCGCCCGAGATAATTGTGAATTCTAAGTCTTTAAATTCCATTCCTTAATATCCTTAACCGCATTATACATCTGAACATAACTGTTATGCCTTGTTTTAGCAATCTTGCCCTGCTCTACCGCTTCGCAGATTTTACAGCCCTTTTCGTCCCTGTGCGTACAGGTTGAAAATTTACACTGACCGAAATACTGCTCAAACTCCCTGAAGCAGTCAAATAGCTCATCCTTCAGTATAACCTCTGCCTTCTCAATATCGACGGAGGAAAATCCAGGAGTGTCCGCAACATAACCGCCGTTGATTTTAAATAACTCGGACTGACGCGTGGTGTGCTTGCCCCTGCCGAGCTTCTTGCTTGTTTCCCTTGTCTGAAGCGTCAGACAGCTGTCAATGCAATTTAACAGCGAGGACTTGCCCACGCCCGTATTACCCGTAAAGGCTGAGATTTTGCCTTTCAGCAGCTCCTTAACCTCATCTGCGCCGCTTGAGCTTGTGTTGTCACAGCAGATTACCTTAAAACCTGCATTTTTATATGTTTCGGCAAATTCGAGATAACTGTCATTCAGGTCGATTTTAGTAAAAACAACAATCGGCTCAACCCCTTTATGCTCGGCTATAGCTATCATTTTATCAATGATGTACGGATTAATGCCGGGCGCTTCGGTTGAGGAGATAATAAACAGCCTGTCAAGATTTGCCACAGGCGGTCTGATGAAGAAATTCTTTCTTTCTTCAATGCTTTCAATTCTGTTTTCGGCATTGTTTTGCTCGTTTATTGAAATTTTTACTCTGTCGCCCGCAAGAGGAGAAATACTCTGATTTCTGAAATTCCCCCTTGCCTTACATTCAAAAACGCCATCGGCAGTTTCAACATAATAGAAACCGCCGATGCCTTTAATAATTATTCCGTCAGTCATAAATTATTCCTGGTCACTGTCCGAATAAGGAGTAAAGTCAACAGTTTTTTCCTCATCATTTGTAGCTGTAATTGTGTAATTATGAGAAGCACCGAGTTCGCTTAACGAAACGCTTATATTTGCCTTTTCATTATAATCAACAGGTACTGCAAATTCATAGGTGGAGCCGTCAAGCTTAATGTTTTTCTTTGCGGCATAATCTCTGCCGTTTAATGTGATGTAAAGATTATCAACAGGGGCAACGCCCGCAACCTTATCAATACACTTGGGAAGCAATACCTTGATTGTAATAGTAACGGTCTGCGGAGCTTCGGTTGTGGTAACGCCCGTTGATACCGTAATGGTTATCTTTTCATCAGCCTTAACAGTGCTGCCTGAAGCGGGATTTTGTGATAATACAATTCCTTTTCTTACCGTGCTGTCCTCGGTAGATACAACAACGTTTGTAAAGCCTGCAGCCTTCAGCATATTCTGAGCGTCATTCTGTGAAAGTCCGCTTACATCGGGAATTTTATAGGTCTGAAGCTGAGTTGTTGAAGGTCCTGTTGAAACGTAAATGGTAACTTGCTTGTCGGAAGAAACAACAGTGTTTGCCTTCGGGTCTGTATAAACGACCCTTCCCTCCTCTACTGTTTCGCTTGAAACCTCGGTAACCTTGTAATTAGTTATCTTTGCAAGCTCCATAGCTCTTTTAGCCTGCTCAAGAGTGTAGGTATAGCAGTTCGGTACGGTAATATCGTCGCCGCTCGTGGCAACATACAGCGTAACGGTTGAGCCTGAAATAACCTTTTCGCCCTCTTTCGGAGATTGTGAGATTACTATTCCCGGTTCAACATCGTCGCTTGCCTGATATTCGGCAACGAAATTATAATTGTAAGCGTCGCTTGAGGCAAGGTCGTCATAATACTGACCTACAAAGTTCTCAAGCGTATGTGTATCGGTGTTAACGCCCTGAGTCATATAAACAACCAAACCGACTATTGCGGCAATAAGAAGAATTACGCCGATAACAACTGCAACAAAAATCTTCTTTTTATTTCTCGGTTCGGGTTCGTCGTCAAAGTCTGCGTTATCCGTATATTCCGCACTTGGCTTTTCTTCCTTAATAACATACTTGGTCGGTTCTCTGTCAACAAAATATGTATAATCAAAAGTTGCCTGAGGATTGCGGATAACCTCCTCCAAATCAAACAGCATTTCCGTTGCGGTCTGGTACCTGTCCTGCGGGTTCTTCTGCATTGCGTGATTGCAAATCTGCTCGATACCGAGAGGAATGTTAGGGTTAATTTCAGTAAGCCTCTGAGGCTCTTTCTGCAGCTGCATAAGCGCTACGGAAACAGCGCTGTCCGCCTCAAACGGAACCTTGCCCGCAAGCATTTCGTAAAGAACTACGCCGAGGGAGTAAATGTCAGCTCTTTCGTCGGTAAACTCGCCCTTAGCCTGCTCGGGAGAAATGTAGTGAACGGAGCCGATTGCGTTTTCAGTAAGCGTTTTTGTTTCCGTTCTTGAAAACCTTGCAATACCGAAATCGGTAACCTTGATATTGCCCGTAGGTAACAAAATAATATTCTGCGGCTTAATATCCCTGTGAACAATGCCCTTATCGTGTGCGTGCTGAAGTGCTTTAAGTATCTGTGTAGTAAAGAATACGGCGTCGTTCCAGCTTATAATCCTCTGCTTCTGGATGTATTCTTTAAGCGTAATGCCGTCAACATATTCCATAACGATATACTTGATACGCTCGCCGAAGCTTACATCATATACGCGAACGATGTTTGGGTGTGAAAGAACGGCAATTGCTTTTGATTCGTTTTTAAATCTTCTAACGAATTCCTCGTCATCAGCAAATTCGTCCTTCAATATTTTAACGGCAACAATTCTGTCGTCAACATTATCATAAGCCTTATATACAACGGACATACCGCCAACGCCTATAATTTCCTGAACCTCATATCTGCCGTCTAATCTTTTTCCAACATAATTTTCCATATTAAAAACAGTCCTTCCTGTTAAAGCCTAAATATGAAACTATTTTGCAATAGCTACAACAGTAATGTTATCGCCGCCGCCGTTATTATTTGCCTTTTTAACAAGCCTGTCGGCAAAGGCGTAATATCTGCCGTCGCTGACCTCGTTAATCATTTCGTCATCGGAAACGTAGTTTGAAAGTCCGTCCGTGCAAATGATAAGCGTTTCGTTATTATTAAGATAAACCTCGTCAAAATCAATCTCAATATTCTTTTCTACGCCGAGAGCTCTTGTGATTAAGTTTTTATTAGGATGATGCTCTGCTTCCTCCTTGGTTATCTTGCCCCTGTCAATAAGGTCCTGAACAACGCTGTGGTCAGTTGTAACCTGAGTAAGCTTTTCGCCGTCAAATACGTATGCGCGGCTGTCTCCCGCGTGGGCGATATATGCGCAGTCATCCTTAACGATTGCACAAACAACCGTTGTGCCCATACCCTGAAG
>CADBUK010000133.1 GCA_902797915.1 Oscillospiraceae bacterium | reverse complement strand
TGCAGCTGTGCTGCTGGGTAAATTTGGGAGAACAGTCCGGTGGACTGTTCGATAGCCGGAGAAGAGAATCCCATCATTTTTTCTTTTAAAAATAAATCTTTTTGATTGCTTCTTTTTTATTACAATAAGCAGGGGATGGGATTCGAAACGACCTCCAAGAGCGGCGCATTAGTGCCGCCAAAGAAATTTGTTTGCGAAAGGGTCATACATCTGTTAGATGAATAAAAAAACGGTTCCGCTTTAACGGAACCGTATTTTCATTTGCTTGGGAAAATGCTGGGGTTATGCTGGGGTCATGCTGTGGTGTCGGTTTGGTCGTCTGCTTCTGCCTGTTCCTGAAGCTTTGCAAAGCATTCGCTACAGTAAACGGGGCGGTCATCCTTAGGCTCAAACGGCACTTTGCATTCTTTTCCGCAGCTTGCACAAACAGCATCGTGGTAAACTCTCGATGCTCTTGCAGCTGCCTTGCGAGCCGCTCTGCAGTTCTTGCATCTCTGAGGTTCGTTCTCAAAGCCGCGTTCTGCATAGAACTCCTGCTCGCCTGCGGAGAAGATGAATTCATTGCCGCAGTCCTTGCAGACTAAAACTTTGTCTTCATACATAATACTTTCCCCTTATGTTATTTACCCCCTATAATATTTTCTAAAAAGAAACTATTTAAGCTTGTTCCTTATTCTCTGCATTGCATTGTCAATCGCTTTCTGAGGCTTGTCCAGCCTTTGTGCAATCTCGCCGTAGCTGCAGCCGACGGCGTAAAGCCTTAACACCTCGTTTTCAAATTCGGAAAGCTTTTTGTCAATCTCGTCAATTAAAAGCGAAACGCTTTCCTGAGCCAGAAAGGCGTCCTCAGCGCTGAGCATAGAGGCTTTGCCGTCAACAAATTCCTCCTCCAGCGGTACAACGTTATTCTGCGGAACATCCTTCTTTCTGTTAACCTTGCGCAGAGCGGTTTGGATTGAATTGTAAACACAGGTGTAGCAATAAGAGGAAAAGGCGGCTCCCTTTGCCGAGTCGTAGGAATTAATTGCAGCCAGAATTCCGATGGAGCCTTCCTGAATTAAATCCTCGCGCTCAATGGGGGCGTCAGTCCATTTGGTTGCCAGCGCCTCCGCTGTTGACCTGTATTTGCTTATTATGAAGCTGATAGCTTCATTGTTTCCTTTTTTTGCAAGAGAAAGGATTTCAGCTTCTGTTAAATCATTTAACATACCTCATCCTCCATCCGTCTTAATGTACATAATATAATAATTTAAAAATATTGTCAAGAATTAAATATGCACAAAAATTGAATGTTTTAAACATTAAAGCGGAACTCAACAATATCGCCGTCTTTCATAACGTATTCCTTGCCTTCGCTCCTTACAAGTCCCTTTTCTCTACAAGCGGCCATAGTGCCGTTTTCTGTTAAATCTGTAAAAGAAACCACTTCCGCGCGTATAAAGCCTCTTTCAAAATCCGTGTGGATTTTTCCTGCTGCCTGCGGCGCCTTTGTGCCTTCCTTAATAGTCCATGCGCGCACTTCCTTTTTGCCTGCCGTCAGGAAGGAAATTAAACCGAGCAGGTGGTAGCTTTTTTTGATAAGCCTGTCAAGTCCGCTTTTTTCAAGTCCCATATCTGCAAGAAACATTGCTTTTTCATCCTCGTCAAGAGTTGCGATTTCAGCCTCCATTTCAGCGCAAATCGGCAGTGTTTCGGCACCCTCTGCGGCGGCAATTTCCATAACGATATTGTAGTTTTTGTTGCCTTCAATACCGTTTGCAAAATCGTCCTCGCTCATATTGCAGGCGTAAATAACGGGCTTGATTGAAAGCAGTGAAACCTCTTTAAGAAATTCCTGCTCATCCTCGCTTATATCAACGCTTCTGGCGGTTTTGCCTTCCTCCATTTCAGAGTAAAGCCTTTCTAAAAACTCAACCTCCGCCGCCAGCGTTTTGTCGCCCTTCATAGCTTTTTTACGGCTGTCAATTCTGCGCGAAAGGATTTCCAAATCCGACAGCACAAGCTCAAGGTTAATTGTTTCAATATCTCTTGCGGGGTCAATGCTGCCGTCAACGTGCGTAATGTCTGTGTTTTCAAAGCAGCGCACTACGTGAATAATTGCGTCAACCTCTCTGATATGGCTTAAAAATTTGTTGCCGAGACCTTCGCCCTTTGAAGCGCCCTTAACAAGCCCTGCAATGTCAACAAATTCAATTGTTGCGGGTGTGAATTTATCAGGCTCAAACATTTCTGCCAGCTTATCAAGCCTTTCGTCAGGCACGCTTACCATTCCCACGTTCGGCTCAATTGTGCAAAACGGGTAGTTAGCGCTCTGTGCGCCCGCATTCGTTATTGCGTTAAAAAGTGTGCTTTTGCCAACATTCGGCAAGCCGACTATTCCGAGTTTCATTTGATTAGTCCTTTCCGAAAATGTATAAAATTACAATTGATAGTATATATCATAGCGAAAGATTTAGCAAGTAGAAAATATATTCTTGACTTTGTGTGTTCAAAGTAATAAAATATTGTTCATATAATAGTAATTTATATTGTAAATTATTTAATGGAGAGGATTTTATGGAATTAAACGGTTCTCAAATTGTTCTTGAGGTTTTAAAGGAGCAGGGGGTTGACACTATTTTCGGTTACCCCGGCGGCACAATTCTGAATATTTTTGATGAGCTTTATAAATATGGCGATACCTTTAACCATATTTTAACCGCTCACGAGCAGGGCGCCTCACATGCGGCGGACGGCTATGCTCGCGCAACGGGCAAGGTCGGCGTCTGCTTTGCCACATCAGGCCCCGGCGCAACAAATCTTGTAACGGGTATTGCTACCGCTTATCTTGATTCCGTTCCGCTTATTGCCATTACCGCAAACGTTGCCAACAGCCTTATCGGCAGAGATACCTTCCAGGAGGTTGATATCTGCGGTATTACTATGCCTATTACAAAGCATAATTTCTTTGTTAAGCATATTGAGGATTTAGCGCCTACAATCCGCCGCGCGTTCAAGATTGCAACAAGCGGCAGAAAAGGCCCCGTACTTATTGATATTCCTAAGGACGTTACTGCGGCTAAGTGCGAATACACCCCTGAGCCGAAGCAGGTTGCGGACGAGCCTGTTAAGCCGTCAAAGGAGTGCGTTGACAGAGCGCTTGAAATTCTTAAAAATGCAAAGAAACCGCTCATCTATGTAGGCGGCGGCGCAATTCTTTCCGATGTCGGCGAGGATTTGATTAAATTTGCCGAAAAAATTGACGCTCCCGTTGCTTCAACGCTTATGGGTCTCGGCGCGTTCCCGAACGGGCACCCGCTTCATCTCGGTCTTATCGGTATGCACGGCAGATTTGAGTGCAACAAGGCTGCGCACGACTGCGATGTTCTTATTACCTGCGGCGCAAGGTTTTCCGACCGTGTAGCAGGCAACAGGGCAATGTTTGCGCCTAATGCCGAAATTATTCATATTGATATTGACCCTGCAGAGATGGATAAAAACGTAGTTTCAAATTATCATCTCAAGGGCGATTTAAGCGAGGTTCTTCCGATGCTTACCGATTTAATGGAGCAGGCTGACCACAGCGAGTGGAAGAACGAGCTTGAAAAGTCAAAGAAGCCCTTTATTCAAAACCAAATCGGCGATTATGTAAATCCGCAGACGCTGATTGAGTATATTGACAGCAAAACCGCTGAGGACACAATCGTAGTAACTGACGTTGGTCAGCATCAGCTCTGGGCTGCGCAGTTCTATAAGTTTAAGCAGCCGAGAACTCTGCTTACCTCAGGCGGTCTCGGCACTATGGGTTATTCAATGGGCGCTTCAATCGGCGGCCAGATAGGCAGACCCGATAAAACCGTTGTTATGTTTGCGGGCGACGGCGGCTTCCATATGAACCTTGCAGAGCTTGCAACAATGGCTTCATACGACGTTCCCGTTAAGGTTTTCGTTATGAATAACGAGGTGCTCGGTATGGTTCGCCAATGGCAGAAGCTTCTTTACGGCAACCGCTTCGCCGATACTGACCCGCACAGAAAAACAGATTTTGTTAAGGTTGCAGAGGCGTTCGGCGTTAAGGGTATGAGAATTTCAACTAATGATGAAATCGCCGCTGTTGTTGACGAGGCTCTTGCGTATAACGGACCCGTTCTTGTTGATTGCAGAATAAGCCCCGATTCAAACGTTCTGCCGATGATTCCTCCGGGAGGCTCGGCAGCAGATACTATTGAAAAGATTTAAGGAGGAAAACACTGTGAAAGAAAGATTAGTTTTATCGGTACTTGTTGACAATGTCAGCGGTGTACTTCAGCGTGTTGCAAGCCTTTTCTCCAGAAGGGGCTATAACATTTCCTCCCTTACCGTTAGTGAAACGGAAAATCCGCTTTTCTCAAGAATGACAATCGAGCTTTTTACCGAGCCTGAAAACTTCCGTCAGATTAAGCGTCAGCTTATTAAGCTTGAAATTGTAAAAAAGGTTTCACAGCTTAATGAGGACAGCGCGGTTTCCTCCGAGCTTCTGTTAATCAAGGTTATGGCTCACGGCATTGACGTTAAAAACGCGCTTCTTGCTTTCAACGTTAAATACGGCGCGCGCGTTCTTGACGTTTCGCTTGACACTATTACGCTTGAATTCACAGGCACGAGCGATACAATTGACGAGTTTATTGAGTGTATTGAAAAGGACTTCGGTATCGTTGAGCTTGCCCGTACGGGTATTACCTCGCTTGAAAGAGGCGCGGGCTCGTTTACCGAGGATGTTTAAAAATATATAGGAAATCAGGTGATACTATGGGTATGACTATGACTCAGAAAATCCTTGCGGCTCACGCGGGGCTCGATAATGTTGTGGCGGGTCAGCTTATTAACGCTAAGCTTGATATGGTGCTCGGTAACGACGTAACCTCTCCCGTTGCAATTAATGAAATGGAAAAGTTCGGCATTGATAAGGTGTTTGACAAAACAAGGATTTCTCTTGTAATGGACCACTTTACGCCGAATAAGGATATTCAGTCCGCGCAGAACTGTAAGCAGGTTCGTGAATTTGCAAAAAAATATGACATTCTGCATTATTACGACGTCGGCAATATGGGCATTGAGCATGCTCTGCTTCCCGAACAGGGTATCGTAACCTGCGGCGACTGCATTATCGGCGCCGACAGCCACACCTGCACTTACGGCGCGCTCGGTGCGTTTTCAACGGGCGTAGGCTCAACCGATATGGCGGCGGGTATGGCTACGGGTATGGCGTGGTTTAAGGTGCCGTCCGCAATCAAGGTTGTTGTTACGGGCAACAAGAATAAATATGTCAGCGGCAAGGACGTTGTGCTTCATCTTATCGGCGAAATCGGCGTTGACGGCGCGCTTTATAAGAGCCTTGAATTTGTGGGCGACGGCATTAAAAATCTTTCAATGGACGACCGCCTTACAATCGCAAATATGGCAATTGAATGCGGCGCAAAGAACGGTATTTTCCCCGTTGACGAGGTTACTCTTGAATACGTTAACGGCCGCTCACAGCGCGAATATAAGGTGTTTGAGGCGGATGAGGACGCTGAATACGACAGCGTTATTGAAATTGACCTTAATACTCTGCGCCCGACGGTTGCATTCCCGCACCTTCCCGAGAACACCAAGACCATTGATGAAATAGACGAAATTAAAATCGACCAGGTTGTTATCGGCTCCTGCACAAACGGCAGAATGCAGGATATGCGCGAGGCTGCCGAAATCCTCAAGGGCAAAAAGGTTGCAAAGGGCGTGCGTGTAATCGTAATTCCCGCAACTCAGCAGATTTACCTTAACTGTATTAAGGAAGGCCTTGCGGAGATATTTGTTAAAGCGGGCGCAATCGTTTCAACCCCAACCTGCGGTCCCTGCCTCGGCGGCCATATGGGTATTCTTGCCAAGGGCGAAAGGGCAGTTTCAACGTCAAACAGAAACTTTGTAGGCAGAATGGGGCATACCGAGTCTGAAATCTATCTTGCTTCTCCGGCTGTTGCCGCCGCTTCGGCAATCAGGGGTTATATTGCTAACCCCGAAGAAATATAGGAGGTGTGCGTTATGAATGCAAAAGGCTTTGTACACAAATTCGGCGATAATGTTGATACCGACGTAATCATCCCTGCACGCTATCTGAATAAGAGCGACGACGCCTGGCTTGCTTCTCACTGTATGGAGGATATTGACAAGGAGTTTGTCAATAAGGTTAAGGCAGGCGACATTATGGTTGCAAAGGCAAATTTCGGCTGCGGCTCGTCAAGAGAGCACGCTCCGATTGCAATTAAGGCAAGCGGAATTTCCTGCGTAATTGCCTCAACCTTTGCAAGAATTTTTTACCGCAATGCTATTAATATCGGTCTTGCAATCCTTGAGTGTGAGGAGGCTGCAAACGAGATAAATGAGGGCGACGAGGTTTCCGTTGATTTTGAAACCGGCGTTATTACCGATATTACAACAGGCAAAACCTATCAGGCACAGCCTTTCCCACCGTTTATTCAGGACATTATTTCTAAAGGAGGGCTCCTTAAATCTTTGGAGCAGTAGTGAAATGACGCTTGAGATAACAGAAGAGGTGCTGCGCAAATGCGGCGGAGGTTCCTCTGAATACTGGTTTTCTTATAATGATTACACAATCAAAAATATCTCTGAGTTTAACATAGAGGATAAGCCCGAAAATATGGGGCAGATTGAGTATTATGTTTCACTCGGAATTATTCCGTTTATCCATATCGGAAATGAGGAAATGTTAAGAGCCTTCGTTCGTGAAAAGGGCTCTGAAAAGCTTATAAATAATCTTCGTGCCGTTAAGTCCGAGGAGTTTATGGATAAGTTTTGGAAATGCTACAAT
>CADBUK010000132.1 GCA_902797915.1 Oscillospiraceae bacterium | reverse complement strand
ATTGAATATCTTTGCGGGCAGGGGGCGAGGCAGAGAGGTCCGTGCATAAACACCTTTTTTCTGCGCTCCAAGGTCCAGCCCGCACGGTCGTCAAGATAATCGCCGCTCTGCTGGTCCACCCAGTAATAGAGCTTTACGGGGTGGTCAATTTCCGTTTCAAACTTTTCAACAAACCGCTTGAACATATCGGGCAAAAACGGTCTGCCGAGGAAAAACACGTCATAATTATTATAGTTAAGCTCAAACGCGTCGCCCGAAATAACGTTAACGTTTTTGTAGCGCTTTGCCCATTCCGCAGTGAACTGCGCCACTTCGCCGTTAAGCTCAACACCGTTGATTTCGCCCTTAAAGCCGAGCTTAATCATATAGGCAAGCACCCTGCCCTTGCCGCAGCCGATGTCAATAAACCTATCCTGCTCAGAGAATTCGGCGCCGCTGAACATATCGTCAAGAAACCAGTAGCGCGTGGACTGGCTGCCCGTTGAGCCCCTGCTTTCATGATAAGGCGAGGGAACGTATTTTACAAGCGATTTTTTGCAGATTTTATAATCAAGCACGGCGTCATAAGCAGACGCAATTGCTTTTGTTACGCGCCTGTAAACCCTGCCCGAAAAGCTTTTGTAAAACTTTTTTGAGTACATATATTCTTTTAGTCCCATAAGAACGCCGCCCCCAAATTAAAGTTTAACACACATATTATAATGTTAAAACAACCGCTTGTCAAACTGCGGGCAATTTTTAACAGATTATAAAATAAACGGATTTAACTTGATTATTTTTAAAAATAAGAGTATCATTATATACCGACAACTTGACTTTACGGGGTGATTTAATGAGTGAGCCGATTAATAACAACGCCGAAAACACCGTTGTTGACGAGCGCACTGTTGAAGAACATATCATAATGAAATATAAATTCGTGAAGGAAAAGATTATCTTTCACTTTAACCGAGGCTGCCGCTTTTTAAACATTTCAAAGATTGTAACGGCGGTGCTTTTCGTGCTGTTTACGCTTATCGGAATTGCGGTAAGTCACAGAACGGGGCACGAGCTGCAATGGCTGCAGGCGTGGATTTTGGTAATCTTCCTTGACGTAATTGTTTTTGTGCTTGCGGATTATTCAAAATACTTGATTCAGTCAAAGGTTATTCCCTACCTTGAGGATGACAATCAGGTTGAATTCGGCGAATACGACATTTTCCTTGAAGATATAGATAACGAGGGCGAAGAATACGAGGAAGAGGAGGAAGAGGATTGAAAAATATTTTCAGAATTTTCAGGCGCGATATTAAAAAGATTTTTACCAACTCAATGGCGATTATTCTTGCAGTGGGCCTTGCCGTGCTGCCCTCGCTTTACGCGTGGTTTAACATTTTTGCCAACTGGGACCCTTACGGCGCAACGGGCAATATGAAGGTTGCAATCGTTATTTCGGACGAGGGCTTCAAGTTCCGCGACGTTGAAATTAACGTCGGCGCGCAGATTGAGGATAACCTGAAGGGCAACGACGCAATCGACTGGCAGTTTGTTGAGTACGACCAAATGGTTTACGGCATAGAGTCGGGCGAATACTACGCGGGAATTGAAATTCCGCGGGGCTTTTCAAAATCGCTGACAAGTATTATTTCAACAAATTTTGAGCAGCCGCAGATTACATATTACGCAAACGAAAAGAAAAACGCGATTGCAACAAAGATTACGGATAAGGTTGTGCAGACCATTCAGCAGGAGGTTAACGAATCCTTCGTAACCTCGGTAATCAACGTTGTCAGCTCTCTTATAGATATTATGGCGGAGGCTACAACCGCGGGCGGCGAGGCTAACGTTGTAAGCGATTTACAGGGCAAGCTTGACACGGCAATTACGGGCATTACAAACATCCAAAACACTATTGACAGCTTTGAGAACGTTATGAAGATTGCCCAGACGCTTGAAAAATCCGTTAACAGCAGCCGTCTTAACGAGGTTGTTGACAACTCGGGCGAGCTGCTTGAAAACACAACCGATATGGCAAAAATTCTGCAAAAGAGTATGGGCGGAATTACAAGCGCCGCAGACACCGCGCTTGGCAAGGCGGCAAGCGGGCTGACCGAAACCGCAAACACGCTTAACGACGTGGGCGGCGACGTTACCGAAAAGGGCAACGAAGCAATTTCAACCGCGCTTGAGGGTATGGCGTTTTACAAGGCTGAGCTTGAATCCGTAAAATCAACGCTTGAAACGGTTAAGGCTTCCCTTTCAATTGACATTCCCGAGCTTGACGCAATGATTGACGGGCTTGGCGACGCAATTACAACGGCGGACGACATAATCGACTCGCTTACCAAAATGGAAAGCGGTACAACCGAAGCGGAGGTTAAAAAGATTACCGCCGATATGAAAGCCCTTGCCAAAAACATTACGGGCTTTCAGAACGATTACAACAGCAACGTTCAGCCCGTGCTTGACAAAACGCTGGCTTCCGTTATAGAAATGCTGACCGTTACAGGCGATTTGGTTTCCGACCTCAACGGCCAGATGCCGCAGTTAAAAGCGCTTGCAAGCGGAATTAACGACACTGCGGAAAACGGCGCAGTGCTTGTTGACGCGGTAAACACGCTGTTAGCAAACGCCAAGGCACAGCTTACCGATTTAAAGGATAAGCTGCAGAGCCTGCAGGACAGCGAAATACTTAACACCCTGCAGAACGTTACGGGAACAAATTCCGAACAGCTTGGCGCCTTCCTTGCCTGCCCCGTTATTGTTACAACGGAAAAGGTATACGGTATTGACAATTACGGTTCCGCAATGGCGCCGTTTTACAGCACGCTGGCAATCTGGGTTGGCGGTATGATTTTGATTGCCGTTGTGAAAACCAACGTTAAAAAGAAGCACGAAATCGGACCGAACGTTAAAACCTACCAGTGCTATTTCGGCAGACTGATGACCTTCCTGCTGTTCTCTGTTACGCAGTCAATCATCATCTGCGCAGGAGATTTGTATTTCCTTAAAATACAGTGCTACATGCCGTTCAAGTATATGCTTGCGGGCGTTGTGGCGGCGATTGCGTTTACCGTTTTCATCTACTCGGTAACCTTTGCTTTCGGCGATATAGGCAAGGCAATCGGCATTATCTTCCTTGTTATTCAGATAGGCGGTTCTGGCGGTACCTTCCCGATTGACGTTGTGCCGAATTTCTTCAGAGTGCTTAACCCGTATATGCCCTTCACGTTTCTTATTGAGGCTATGAGGGAATGCGTCTGCGGACCTTACGGCAACAACTACTGGATTTGGCTGCTTAAACTCTGCGCTTACATCGTTGTAGGCCTGGTTGTAGGCACGGGCGTTAAGTTTTTGGTTAAAAAGCCCGTTCGCTTCTTTGAAAAGAGAATTGAAAAAACAGACTTATTCTAAAAAAAGGCGGAATACGGAATTATGTTGGCAAGGACGGCGCGGTTGTTACTAAAGAAGGCTGGTATGCACTGACCGAAAATCCTGGAACTACGGCATAACATACAAATCCTGGTTCTATATTACCGGCGGCGGCCCGCTTCAGACAGGCTGGCTGAATTTAAGCGGTAAACTGTATTATTTCGACCCCGAATATCCGATGATGTATGCGGACGGCGATTATATTATAGACGGCGAAAATTATTCGTTTGCACCAAGCGGCGAATGTATCGGAGTCGGATAAACTTAAAAATAAATATAAAAAGAAAGGTATCGGGAAACCGATACCTTTTTTCGTTATTATGTCGCCTTTTGCTGGTTTCGGGTTACTGCGCCCGATTATCTCTTTCCTGGCATACCGCCCTGCATACCGCCGCCCTGCATAGCGCCCATACCGCCCGAGCCGTAAATCAAAGAGGTCATTTCAACCGTTTGGGTTTCGCTGCCCGCGGTTACGGTGTAGGTTTCGCCCTGCTGAATTTCGGGTGTGCTGATAATCACGCTGTTAAAGGATTTATCAAAGGTGTAGCTTACAAGCTCGTTTCCGTCAGCGTCAGCAACAGAAACTGTGCCGCTGCTCTGAGTGCTGTTAAGGTTTATAAGCATTGAGCCCTGTGAAGCGGTGCTGAAATTCTGCGCCATTGAGCTGTAGCCGACTGCGATAATCGTGCAGCCGCTGATGTCGGCAGTGCCGTTGTAATCAAACGCCGCGTTGCCGCCGTTTTCTGCGCCCTCAACATAGATTTCGCCGCCGCTTATTGCAATGCTGCCGTTGGAGTCAATGCCGTCGCCGTCAGAATTTACAAAGAGCGTGCCGCCCGAAATTGTGATTACGCAATCCTCGTTTGCGGCAAATTCGTCCTGCATCATTCCGCCGCCGTAGCCGCTTGAATCGTTACCGCCCGAGCTGTTAAGCCCGTCGTCCGAAGCGTGAACAACAATGTCGCCGCCCGAAATAGTAATCGTTTCGCCCTCAATTCCCTCGTAGGAATAATTGATTTCAACGCTGCCCGAAGCGATTGTAACGCCCGCGTCTGCGTGAATACCGTCGTCGCCGCTTTCAATCCAAACGCTGCCGCCGTTAACAAGAACGTCGCCGTTTGAGTGCATTGCGTCATCAGCGCTGTCAAGGCTGTAGGTGCCGTCGTTAATAATTATAATCGTATCCGATTTCAAGCCCTTTGTGCTTGCGGTTTCCTCATCCGTTTCGGTGCCGTTTTGCGCATAATCGCCAAAGCCCATCTGTTGCGCGATATTTTCCGCATTCCTTGCTCCGCCGCCCGCGGTTACGTTTACCGTGCCGCCGTCAAGCTGAAGAATATACTCGGCGTCAATGCCGTCGCCCGAAGCGGTAATATTAACCGTACCGCCCGCGATATACACAAAGCCCGCTTCCTCGTCCTCCGTGTTTTCACTGTGGATGCCGTCCTTTTCTGCGGTAAGGCTGTAAGTGCCGTCGGCAATACGAACGCTGTCCTTGCCCTCAAGCGCGTGGGTTGCGGCAGTTACCGTTACCGTGCCGCCCGTAAGAACCAAATCGTCCTTCGAAACGATACCCGCGCCGTTTGCGCAGTTAATTGTAAGCGTGCCCGCGCCGTTAACCGTTAAATCAGACTTTGCAAAAATTGCGCCGTCAACATTATTGTCGTCCGTCTGAACGAACTCGCCCGTTACCGCAAGGCTGTTTTCACTGCCGTCAAGGGCAGTAACGAAAACCTTGTTTGCGTTTTTAACATAAATTGCGGCTGACGATGAATTTGTAACCGAAACGCCGTTCAGAACAAGCTGAACCTTTGCGCCGTCCGCGTCAACAACAATCTGTCCGTCAGTGAGCGTGCCGCTGAAAACGTAAACGCCCTCTTCAGTGATTGTAACCGTGTTGCCGCTTACCGTAACGCCGCTGCCCGAAGCGGTTGAGGCGTTATCGGCAAGATTTACTGTAACCGCCGCGCTTTCGTCGTAGCTGTAATCCAAATCGCGCTCGGTAAACATATCGTCTGCGTTAAGGGAAAGCCCCGTTGCGCTGACCGTGGTCTGCGCCGTATCCGTTGAGCCCGCGCTGCCCGAGGAACAGCCGTACAGACTGCCCCCAAGCAGAAGCGCCGCAAAGCCGACTGCGGCAAATCTTTTAATTTTGGAATTTATCTTAAAGCTCATTTGCTGCTACCTCCTGCTTACACATTGAAACCTCTAAATTGCCGTTGCGGCAGCGGATTTCGTCAAGCATTTTCTTTTCCTGCGCAATATCGTTAAGTGTTAAGTTATAGGTAAGCTTGTAAAGGCTGCCCATATTTGAGGTTTTAACCTTAATCGTTTCAACGTTTGTTGCGTATCTTTCAAATATATCGTCAAACACGCCCGTGTAATCCAAATCCTCTGGGATTGTAACGCGCAGGGTTTTGTCTGCGCTGTTGCCGCGCCTGCCGTTAAGAATAAACTTGTTGCAAACGAGCATTACAGTACCCATTATAAGCGAATAAAGCGCCGCATAAGCAAGGTAGCCCATTCCCGCCATAAGACCTGCGCCCATCGCAAGAAAGATTGTACCTATATCCTTTGCCGTGCCGGGTGCGGAACGGAAGCGAACAAGACTGAACGCGCCCGCAACCGCAACGCCTGCGCCGATGTTGCCGTTTACCATCATTATAACAACCGCCACCATAGCGGGCAGAAGCGCAAGGGTTAACCTGAAGGTGTTTGAGCTTTTGCTTTTATAGGTGCAGGCAAACATTAAAAACAAGCCCGCCAAAAGCGAAACGCCTATGCAAAGCAGGAAGGTTCCCACCGAAATTGTTGCTGCAGTTGTTGAAAAAATACTGCCGAAAATTGTACTAAGCATAATGTAATCCCCCTGAATTTTCTCTCTTGTAAATCGCTTCGTAAGCCCTGCCGTACTTTGAAAAAGAGGTTTTGTGAAGCGAGTTTTCGTTTAAAATATCAACAAACCATCTTGGCATTGCGCCCGCGGATTTAACCTCCATAAGCACCGTGCCGCCCGTTAAAATCGGGTTGCCGTAAACGCCCTTTGTTAAATCCACATCCCAGTCGCGCCAAAGTATATTGCGGTCAAACGTAACTCTGAAATCAGGATTTTCCCTGTCATAATACGCCTCGCGTTCATAGGAAATGAACACCGCGGGCTTTAAGCATTTGTAAAAATCAAGGAAATAAAGAATTTCGTTTGTAATTTGTGAATTATCGCTCGGCTGTCTGTTGCACAGCAGCTCCATTCCCTGCTGCTCCGTAAGGCTTATTCTGCGCTTATAAACCACGTCGTCATACTTCTTTTTAATTTCCGCAAAGGCGGTTGAGCTGTGGTTTGCCTTGCCGTAGCTGCGAAGCCTGAGCTTTTCCTTATATATCGGTTTTTCCATTGAACGTCTGATTAATCTGAAATCGGGCGTGTCAAAGTAAACGTTGCAGATTGTGCTTTTGCCGTATTCATCGCCGCGGGTGTAAGATTCCATTTCCGCAAGCACTCTTTTATATTGCTCGGCTGAAAGCATATATTTTGTTTCAACCCTTTTAAAAATTTTCTGGTAAGCCATATAACTCACTCCCTTCGTTGAGTTCACTATAACGGGCAAACTTAAAACGAACTTTAAAGTTTGAACAAATTTTAAAAAAAATTGACGGCGCCAAAAATGACGCCGTCCGTTGTTATTTATAATGTTTTTAAATCAGCCGACTGCAAACGGGTTTTCGCCCTTGATTAAAACGCCGTCTTCGTCAAACAGGTAATCCTTGCCGTTAATTGTCTGGGTGCCCGTAACCATTGCACCGCTTTCGTTAAAGTAATAAACCTTATCGTTAATCATTGTAAAGCCCGTGTGCATATACGCCCATTCATTGTCAAAATAGTACCATTTGCCGTTAACATACTTCCAGCCCTTTACGCAGGTGCCGTTTGAGTTTACATAGTACCAGTCAACCGCGCCGTCAGCATAAGTTTCCTTAGCCCAGCCCTCTGTGGTTTTCATTGCGCCGCTGGCTTCAAAGTAATAAACCTTTGAATCCGCCGTTTTGTAAGCGCCGTCGCTGAGCATCATACCGCTGCCGTTGTCAAAATAATACCATTTGCCGCCGAGCTTTCTCCAGCCCGTTGCAAGCTTGCCCTTTTCAAAATAGAACCATTCCGTATAAGTGGTGGTTTTATTCTCATAAGTAAAGGTAATTTTAATGCTTTTCCAGCCCGTGCCGCTCTGTGTGTACCAGGCGCCGCTGCCGTCAAAAAGATAAAGCTTGTTGCCGATTTGGTGGCCGCCTACGTACATAAAGCCCTCTTCGGCGTCAAAGTAATACCACTTGCCGCTTATCTGCTGCCAGCCCGTTGCGAGCGCGCCGTTTTTATCGGCATAATACCAGTCGCCCCAGCGGCTCTGCCCCCAACCGTTTGCAAGCATTGCGCCGCTCTTGGTAAAGTAATAGAGCTTGCCGTTAATTCTTTCCGTAGTGTTTGAATACATCCAGCCTTCGTTAAGGTCAAAATAGTACCACTTGCCGCCGACCTGTCTCCAGCCCTTTGCAAGATTGCCGTTAGAATCGGCATAATACCACAAATCGTAAACGACATAGCCTGAATTAACTACACTGTGGAACCAGCCCGTAAGCATTGCGCCGCTTTCCTTAAAAATATAAGTTTTGTTGCCTATGTCAAACATACCGTTGGCATACATATAATAAGCGGCGGGCTCAAAATAATACCAAACATTGTTAATCTGCTTCCAGCCCTCAGTAAGAACGCCGTTGCTTTCGGCATAATACCAAACGTAGTACTGAACGTACTCGCTCGTTTCGGGGTCGGTATAGGACACGTCCTCATAAATCCAACCCGTCTGCATTTTGCCCTGATAGTTGAAATAATAGCCCTTGCCTTTAATATTATAAATGCCATCGCAATAAGGAGAGCCGTTTTCATAATACATCCAGCCGCCGTCCTCATACACCCAGCCCGGCTCGTGCTGGTCTGCAAACGCAGTTGTGCCGAAGCTGAATATTGAAAGAAGGGTTATAACCGCAAGCAAAACGCTTAAATACTTTTTCATAAACATACCCCTTTCATAATAATTATTACGGTAATTTTATTTTAATATACAAATAACGGGCTTGTCAACAGCGGATTTAAGAATTTTTCTTGACAATAACCGCCATCTTTGCTATAATGCAAAGGCTAATGTGAATTAGTAAATCCTTGCCCGAAAGGAGTTTTCGGGCCAATAGTCCAGAAGGAGGTGCACAAGATGGCATTAAAGAAGTATGAACTCGTATTGGTTTTCTCACTCACAAAGGGTGAAGAGGCAGTTGAGGCTCTCAAAACAAAGTTCTTCGATTTGATTAACAAAAATGGCACTCTTGGCGAAGTTGACGAATGGGGTAAGCGCAAGCTTGCTTACGCAATCAACTACGAAACAGAGGGTTATTATGTTATTGCTCAGTTCGAGAGCGACGAGAATTTCCCTGCAGAGCTTGACCGTGTTATCAACATCACTGACGGCGTGCTTCGTTCAATGATTGTTGCTCAGGGCGAGTAATCGGGAGGAAGTTTTATGATTAACACTGTTGTTTTGATGGGCAGATTAACATTTGACCCCGAGCTTCGCACAACACCGTCAGGCGTTTCCGTTGTTCAGTTTCAGGTTGCTTGCGACAGAAACTACGTCCGTCAGGGCGAGGACAGGAAATCCGATTTTATTGACGTTACTGCTTGGCGTCAGACTGCCGAATTCGTTTCACGCTATTTCCGCAAAGGCTCAATGATTGCAATTGAGGGTTCTATTCAGACCGATAATTTCACTGATAAGGACGGTAACAAGAGGAAAAGCGTTCGCGTTGTTGCCAACAACGTTTCGTTCTGCGGCTCCAAGGCAGACGGCGGCACAGGCGCAAATCCCGCATTTGCCCAGCCCGCTCCGAGCTATGCTAACGCAGACAACAGCGATTTTGAAGAAATTGTTGACGACGATGACGATTTACCATTCTAACTAAGGAGGAAAACCACTATGGCATATAATAAACCGGGCGCAAGAAAGCCCCGCAGAAAAGTTTGCCAGTTTTGCGTAGATAAATGCGAATGCATTGATTACAAGGATATTGCAAAGCTCAACAAGTACACATCTGAAAGAGCTAAAATCCTTCCCCGCCGCGTAACCGGCACTTGCGCAAAGCATCAGAGAGAGCTTACCACAGCAATTAAGCGTGCTCGTCAGGTTGCTCTTCTCCCCTACAGCGCAGACTAAT
>CADBUK010000131.1 GCA_902797915.1 Oscillospiraceae bacterium | reverse complement strand
TAATATAAAAATAAGGAGGTTGTTTTTATGCAGATGACTTTCCGCTGGTTCGGCAGCAAGCTTGACACTGTAACGCTTGAGCAGATAAAGCAGATTCCGAACGTTGTCGGCGTTGTTCCCGCTCTGCACGATTTGCCCGCGGGCGAGGCGTGGACTATGGAACGCGTTCAGGCTATGTATGACGAAATCACTGCCGCAGGCTTAACAATGGAGTGTATTGAAAGCGTCAATGTTCACGAGGATATTAAACTCGGCGCGCCAACAAGGGATGACCTGATTGAGAATTACAAAACCTCAATCCGCAATCTTGCAAAGGTTGGCGTAAAATGTATTTGCTACAATTTTATGCCCGTGTTTGACTGGACGAGGACGGACCTTTATATGCCGCTTCCCGACGGCTCAACCTGCCTTTGCTACGACGGCAAGCAGGTGGAGGGCAAATCGCCCGAGGATATGTTCAGGGAGATTGACGACAATTCAAACGGCTACGCAATGCCCGGATGGGAAACCGAAAGAATGGGCGAAATCAAGGAGCTGTTTGAAAAATATAAGGGCGTAACCGCTGAGGATTTGTGGGTTAACCTCAAGTATTTTCTTGACGCAATTATGCCCGTTTGCGAGGAATGTGACGTCAAAATGGCAATCCATCCCGACGACCCACCGTGGGGCATTTTCGGTCTGCCGAGAATTATTACGGGTAAGGACGCGCTTATTAAGCTGCTCACAATGGTTCCAAGCAAGTATAACGGCTTAACGCTCTGCACGGGCTCTCTCGGCGCAAGCCCGAAAAACGATATTGTTGATATGATTAACGACCCCGTTATAGGCGAAAGGATTTATTTCGCCCACCTGCGCAACGTTCAGCATAATGACCAGTGGTTCAACGAAACCTCACACGAAAGCAACGCGGGCTCGCTTGATATGTACGAGATTGTTAAGGCGCTTCAGAACGCGGGGTTTGACGGCTATATCCGCCCCGACCACGGCAGAATGATTTGGGGCGAGGTTGCAAGACCTGGCTACGGACTTTATGACCGCGCGCTCGGTGTGTGCTACCTCAACGGTCTCTGGGAAGCCGTTGAAAAGAGCAGAAAGGAATAATAATATGACTCACGAAAATTTAAAAGGCAGGGTTGCGGTTGTAACAGGCGGCGGCGGTGTGCTTTGCGGCGCGTTCGCAAAAACGCTTGCCAAGCAGGGCTGCAAGGTTGCCGTGCTTGATTTAAACGAAGAGGCTGCGCAGAAATGTGCGGACGAAATAGTTGCCGACGGCGGCACCGCAATTGCGGTTGGCTGCAACGTGCTTGAGCTTGAGTCTATGCAGCAGGCACGCGACGTTATTGCCGAAAAGCTCGGCACCTGCGATATTCTTCTAAACGGCGCGGGCGGCAATAACCCCAAGGGTACAACTACTAAGGACACCCTTGAGAAAATCGATTTGCTTCAGAAGGATGAGAATATCAAAACCTTTTTTGATTTGGACCCTGCGGGCATCAGCTTTGTTTTCAATCTCAACTTCCTCGGCACGCTTATTCCTACTCAGGTTTTCGCGCGCGATATGGTTGAAAAGGAAAATGCCTGTATCGTTATGATTACCTCAATGAACGCTTTCCGTCCGCTTACCAGAATTCCCGCATATTCTGCGGCAAAGGCGGCGGTTAAGAACTTTACGGAGTGGATGGCTGTTCATTTCGCTCCTATGGGAATCCGCGTTAACGCAATTGCACCGGGCTTCTTCTCAACAAAGCAAAACGCCGCGCTCCTCTGGAATGAGGACGGCTCTCCGACGGAGCGCACGGGCAAAATCCTTGCCGCTACTCCGATGGCTCGCTTCGGTAACCCCGAGGAGCTTGACGGTACGCTTCTCTTCCTCTGCGACGAGGCTTACAGCGGCTTCATCACGGGCGTTAACATTCCCGTTGATGGCGGCTTCAACGCTTATTCAGGCGTATAATCCAAAGAGCGCTCACACATTTGCGTGGGCGCTCTCAGACTGTTGACAAACAGTAGCAACTATTATATAATGACATTACGTTAATGCGCTGAAGCGCAAGTAAGAATATTAGCAATTTGAGGAAAAGTATGAATAATAAGCTTAACTTCAACAACAATTTCGCATTTAGCTTTAGCTTCTTTGGTTTTACTGCCGAAGGGGTTAATTTGCTATGCAAAAATGTGTGAAGTTAGCAGTTAATAATTCACATTAGGTGTAGCACTTTAACCGGGTGCTACACCTTTTTTATTTAAAAAAACACGGAACAGCGAGGTAACTATTATGCAAATGACTTTTCACAGAAAGCTTCCCATACCACAGGAGGTAAAAGCGGAATTCCCCGTTACGCAGAAAATGGAACAGGTAAAGGCGGAACGTGACGATAGCATTAAAGCAGTGTTTGACGGACACTCGGATAAGTTTATACTTGTAATCGGCCCTTGCTCTGCAGACCACAGCGAGCCTGTTCTTGAGTATATTTCCAGACTGCGCAGAATTGCCGATAAGGTTTCGGATAAAATCATTATCATTCCGAGAATTTACACTAATAAGCCAAGAACCACGGGCCGCGGCTACAAGGGTATGCTGCATCAGCCGAACCCTGAAGCAAAGCCCGATATGTATGCGGGAATTGTAGCTATCCGCGAGCTTCACAGGGCTGCTTTGCGTGATTACGGTTTTTCCTGCGCGGATGAAATGCTTTACCCTGACAACTACCGCTATCTTTCAGACCTGCTTTCTTATGTTGCCGTCGGCGCACGTTCGGTTGAAAATCAGCAGCACAGGCTTACTGCAAGCGGGCTGGACATTCCTGTAGGAATGAAAAACCCAACAGGCGGCGATTACGGTATTATGATGAATTCCATATTAGCGGCGCAGTCGGGGCATACCTTTATCTATCGCGGCTGGGAGGTGTCAAGCGACGGTAACCCCTACGCTCACGCCATTCTCCGCGGCTACGTGGATTATACGGGCAGAAGCGTTTCAAATTACCACTACGAAGACCTTTTGAGAGTTGAGGAGCTCTATAATAAAGCTAACCTGAAAAATCCTTCTATAATTGTGGATACCAACCACAATAATTCGGGAAAGAAATACCTTGAGCAAATTCGTATTGCAAAGGATATTGTTTACAGCCGCAATCAAAACGCGAATATAAAACGGCTTGTTAAAGGTCTGATGATTGAAAGCTATATAGAAGACGGCGCGCAGGAAATCGGAGAACACACCTTCGGTAAGTCCATAACCGACCCCTGTCTCGGCTGGGAGAAAACCGAGCGGCTTATTCTCGATATAGCGGAAACACTCTGAAAGGAAGCTTGATTATGTCAAACAGTTTAGAAGAAACAAGAAAGATTATAAACGAAATAGATTCCCAAATGGCAGAGCTGTTTGTTAAACGAATGGACGCTGCCGAAAAGATATATGAGTATAAAAGACAGTTCGGTCTGCCTATTCTTGACAGTGAAAGAGAAAGCAGGGTAATTGAAAATAACACTGCGCTGATTGAGAGCGATGTGCTGAAAAGCTATTATATTGATTACCTCAGAAATATGATGTCTTTATCCCGTGCGTATCAATATCGGCTGCAAAACGGGCTGAAGGTTGCCTACAGCGGCGTGGAGGGCGCGTTTGCCCACAACGCAGCGGGCAGAATTTTTCCCGAAAGCAACCGCGTTTCCTGCAGGGATTTTAAGACGGCATATAATTCTGTCGTTAACGGCGAATGTGACGTTGCCGTGCTGCCTATTGAAAACAGCTATGCGGGCGAGGTAGGGCAAACTATTGACCTGATTTTTTCAGGCGAGCTGTTTATCAACGGAATTTATGAGCTTGAAATTCATCAAAGCCTGCTTGCCGTTCCCGATGCAAAAATTGATGATATTAAGAAGGTAATCAGTCATCCGCAGGCGCTTGCCCAGTGTCATGATTATATTTCGCTTAGAGGCTTTGAAACCGAGGAGGCAAGCAATACCGCCGTTGCCGCCAAGCTTGTGGCAAGCTCAGGTAACAAAGCGCTCGGGGCAATTGCAAGCGAGGAAACCGCCGCTCTTTACGGTCTCAGGGTTCTTGAAACAAACATTAATAAAAGCGGCGAAAACACTACGCGGTTTGCCGTTCTTTCCAAGGTTCAGGCAAACTCTGCCGCCTTATCCAGCACGGTGCTGATGTTCACTGTAAAAAATGAAGCAGGCTCTCTTGCGAAGGCTGTAAGCATTATAGGAAAGTACGGGTATAATATGACGGCGCTTCGCAGCAGGCCGCTGAAAAAGCACTCGTGGCAATACTATTTCTACATTGAGCTTGACGGCACGCTTGCCGCGGAAAACGGAACAAAAATGATGGAAGAACTAAACAAGGTATGCGACAAACTTAAAGTGGCGGGAACATTTTCTCCGCACACCGAAATCTAAGAAAAAGCTCTGCCTAATACAAAACTGTGGAGAATAACTATGAACCTGCCGTTTTAAATAAGTCTTTATAAGGTCTATTTTATAATTAATTCTTGACATATAATTATTTAGTGCTATAATATGAGTGAACAAATGAATAGATGTTCATATGTTATTGATTTTTCAGGAGGCTAATGATATGAAAAAGACCTATAAAATAGACGTTGACTGCGCAAACTGCGCCAGCAAAATGGAAGCAGCGGCAAATAAAACCGCGGGCGTAAAAGAGGCTACGGTTAACTTTATGGCGCTTAAAATGACCGTTGAGTTTGAGGACGGCGCAGAGCCTAAAGAGGTTATGAAGGCGGTTGCAAAAAACTGCAAAAAGGTAGAGGATGACTGTGAAATCTTCTTTTAATTAATCGAAGCCCTGCCGAAAGGGGAGGTTGTAATGAATAAAAAGCAAAAGAAAATGCTTATAAGAATTATTGCCGCAACGGTTATTCTTGTTGCGCTGTTTTTTGTTCCCCTCGGAGAAAACCGCCTGCTTTCCTTTGCCGTTTTTGCTGTGCCGTATCTCATTGTAGGCTATGACATTCTTAAAAAAGCGTTCAAGGGTATTATTCGCGGTCAGGTTTTAGACGAAAACTTTCTTATGGCGGTTGCAAGCCTCGGCGCAATGGCGCTCGGCGAATACAAGGAAGCCGCCGCGGTTATGCTGTTTTACCAGATTGGCGAGCTGTTCCAAAACTATGCCGTCGGCAAAAGCCGCAAAAGCATAGGCGCGCTTATGGATATACGGCCTGATTACGCAAACGTTGAGCAGGACGGCGAGCTTGTGCAGGTTGACCCCGATGAAGTTGAAATCGGCGGAATTATTGTTGTTTCTCCGGGCGAAAAGGTTCCGATTGACGGCATTGTTGAAAGCGGAAGCTCAAGCCTCAACACCGTTGCGCTGACGGGCGAAAGCGTTCCGCGCGAGGTGGGCGAGGGCGACGAGGTGCTCAGCGGCTGTATTAATATGAGCGGCGTGCTCAGAATAAAAACTACTAAAGAATTCGGCGAAAGCACCGTTTCAAAAATACTTGATTTGGTTGAAAACTCAACCTCAAAAAAGTCAAAATCAGAACAGTTTATTACTAAATTTGCAAGGTTCTATACCCCGATTGTCTGCTCGCTGGCGTTAGCGCTCGCGCTTCTGCCGCCCGTTGTAATGCTGATTATCGGCAGACCTCCGCTCTGGAGCACCTGGATTTACAGAGCCTTAACCTTCCTCGTTATCAGCTGCCCCTGCGCGCTTGTAATCAGCATACCGCTAAGCTTTTTTGCGGGTATCGGCGGCGCAAGCAGAGAGGGTATTCTTATTAAAGGCTCAAACTATTTTGAAACCCTTGCAAAAACTAAAATCGTTGCCTTTGATAAAACGGGCACCGTAACCAAGGGCGTGTTTGAGGTGGACGCGGTACACCACAGCCCGATTGATGAAAATCAGCTTCTGGAGCTTGCCGCCCACGCGGAAAGCTATTCCTCACACCCCATCAGCAAAAGTCTTCAGACGGCGTACGGCAAGCCGATTGATAAATCAAGAATAGGCGGCGTACGCGAAATCAGCGGTAACGGCGTCGTTTCAATAGTTGACGGCAAAACGGTTACAGTCGGCAACGATAAATTAATGCGTGAAATCGGCGCCGAATACATTCCCTGCCACAGCGTCGGCACGATAGTCCATATCGCAGTGGATGGCGAATATCTCGGCCATTTCGTAATTGCGGATACAATTAAGCCAACCTCTGTTGAGGCGATTTCTCAGCTCAGGCAGAGCGGCGTCAGAAAAACGGTTATGCTTACGGGCGATATTGAAAACGTTGCAAAAAGCGTTGCCGAAAAGCTCGGTGTTGACGAGTATAAAAGCGGGCTTCTTCCCGCCGATAAGGTTACTGCGGTAGAGAGCCTGATTGCCGAAAAGAAGGACGGCGAGTCGCTTGCCTTCGCGGGCGACGGAATTAACGACGCCCCCGTGCTTTCCCTTGCAGACATCGGTATTGCAATGGGCGCGCTCGGCTCTGACGCGGCGATTGAGGCTGCGGACGTGGTACTTATGGACGATGACCCGCTTAAAATCCCCAAAGCAATTAAAATTGCAAAAAAATGCCTGCGCATTGTGTATGAAAATATTTATTTCGCAATCGGCGTTAAGGTGCTGTGCCTTATTCTCGGCGCACTCGGTATTGCGGGTATGTGGCTTGCAATCTTTGCGGACGTAGGCGTAATGGTTATTGCGGTGTTAAACGCAATCCGCGCACTGCGTGTTAAAAATCTGTAATATTTTAAAAAACTTTAAGGCAGGTATTATACTCATTGTATAATACCTGCCGTTTTTTATCAAAAATTATAAAATTTTTCAGATGTGAGATTTTTATTACCTAACAAATTGACAACGTTGCTTTCTTGTGGTATATTATAAGTTAGGTATTATTAACTTTTTTATCCGAAAGGAACGACGATATGAAAATTCATTCTTCAGGCGAGGATTATTTGGAGGCAATTTTAATCCTTAAAAACAAAAACGGCTATGTGCGTTCAATTGATTTGGCAAGGTTTTTGAATTATTCCAAGCCCAGCATTTCTCAGGCGGTTTCAATCTTGCGGGACGGCGGCTTTGTTGATGTTGACGAGCACGGTCATCTGCTTTTGACCGAAGTCGGTCAGGAGGTTGCGGACAAGATTTATGAGCGTCATATATTTTTTAAGGAAAAGCTTATTTCCATCGGCGTTGACGAAGAAACTGCGGAGGAGGAAGCCTGCCGCATAGAGCACGTTGTCAGCGACGATACCTTTGATAAACTGAAACAGGCATTTTCATAACAAAAGGGCTGTCATTGACAGCCCTTTTAATATAGCTTAAATATAAAAATTATCAGCCCGTAAATAAAGCTTGTTGCCGTGCCGTAAACTATAACGGGGCCCGCAATGGTGAACATCTGCGCCGCCGTGCCGAGTATCATTCCCTCGTGCTT
>CADBUK010000130.1 GCA_902797915.1 Oscillospiraceae bacterium | reverse complement strand
TTTATAATTCGGAATGAGGAATTATAGGTTGTTTTTATTATAAAGAAAGTATATAATACATTATATATCAAAATACTCTTGAACGGTAAAGGATTTCTCTATGAAATACAATAAGACCATAAAACTGAAAAACGGTGCCGAGTGCCGTCTGCGCAACGGCGATGAAAAGGACGGCACCGCTTTGCTTGAAATTTTCAATCTTACTCACGAGCAGACGGATTTTCTTCTCAGTTATCCCGATGAAAACAGCTTTAATGCGGAGCAGGAAGCGGAGTTTCTTAAAGAAAAAACGGAAAGCCCTGATGAAATTGAGATTATTGCCGAGCTTGACGGTAAAATTGTAGCTTCCGCAGGTATAGGCGCTTTGGGTAAAAAGTATAAGGTTAAGCACCGCGCCGAGTTCGGAATAAGCGTTGACAAGTCTTACTGGGGTCTCGGCATAGGTCGCGCGTTAACCGAGGCGTGCATTGAGTGCGCCAAAGCGGCGGGCTATACCCAGCTTGAACTTGACGTTGTCGCCGAAAACAAAAACGCAATTTCGCTTTATGAAAGCGTCGGCTTCGTTGAATACGGCAGAAATCCGCGCGGCTTTTGCTCACGCTTTACAGGCTGGCAGGAGCTCGTCTTAATGCGTCTTGAGCTTGAATAAAAAAGGCTGTTTCGAAATTCTCGAAACAGCCTTTCTATGTGCTATTTTTTTCGTTTTCTCGTCGGGTAGGGAACGGTGTAATCTCCGTAATACGCGCTCTGTGCCGACGGGCGTTGATTTGCGCCTTTTTTTACAAGTCGGTCGTAAATCTCTTTGTAGGTTTTGTTTGACGGCTCCATCACGTAAGCTTCCTGAATGTGATTGAAAGCTATTCTGTCTCTGCCCGCCCGTTCGTTTGCAATTGCCGCAAGGTAATACCATTCAGCCGAACGGGTTTCAATTCGGCTCAGAACATTAAGCGCCTGCGCGTACTGGCGGTTTTCAATAAACTGCGCCGCGGCGTTAAGATGCGTTCTGTCCTCGCCGCTTTTTTGTTCTTCCGTATATTGTCGGCTGCTTTTCCTTGTTGAATGGGAGGCGCCGTCTTTTTTTATCTGCTCGTACGCAGCGTTTATTTCCGTCATTTTTTTAACGGCGGCTTCGCTGTTGTTGTTAAGGTCGGGGTGGTATTCTTTTGCAAGCCTTTTGTATGCTTTGGTGCATTCCTCGTAAGAAGCTCCGTCAGGCACACCCAAAACCCTGTAAGGATTATTGTTCATATTTCACCTTGGTTTTTGTTGTTAATTTATAATATCATATTTTTGCGCAATATTAAAGTAAAATATTATCTTGAAAAATCTGCGCATATTTGTTAATATAAGTAAGTCCTATAAAAGTTAAATTTTTTATGGAGGTAATTTATGGGTTCCTTTGTTTTATCAATCGGAGATTCTATCAACAGCACCTTTTATGACTTTGATATTGCAATCTTCAAATTTTTTGCCGCAATGCAAAACGGCTTTTTTACATGGCTTGCAAAGGCTTTCACAACCCTCGGCGATGAGGCTTTCGTTATTCCGATGGTTATTGTTGCCGTTGTGCTGATGTTCTTTAAGAAAACAAGAAGGTACGGCTTCGCGCTCTGCTTTGCAATTATTACGGGCACGCTTATTACAAACGTACTTGTTAAGCCGGCGGTTCTCAGAATCAGACCGTATAACACCCTTCAGGGCAATGCTGAATACTGGGCGGCTTATCTCGGCGCAGGCGCACTGAGCGAAAGCGATTATTCCTTCCCCTCGGGTCACACAACCGCTGCTTTTGAAATGGCTACCGCGCTCTGCCTTTGCTTTACAAAGGAAGGTAAAAAGAAAATTGCGTGGATTTTCCCCGTGCTCGCTTTCTGCACAATGGGCAGCCGCGTTTACCTGATGGTGCATTATGCAACCGACGTTATCGGCGGCTTAATCGTAGGCGTATGCGCAGGTCTTATCGGCTACTTTATTTCTAAATTCTTTATGTATCTTATTGAAAACAAAAAGCCCTTCACGGCTCTTCAAAAGCTTGATGTTGCAAAACTTAAACCTTTTAAATGGACTGAGGGCAAGGGCGGTATAATTGCAATCGTAGTTGTTGTAGTTGCTCTTTTCTGCGTTGCTTTCGTTCCTTCTCTTTCAGAGGGCGGAGAGAGCGCCGTTCGCTGCGCTTATGTAGGCGAGGATTACGACTGCTACAATGAAGCAAGGGTTGACGATGAGGATTATCCTCCCATCGACGGCAAAGAATACTGCAAAATCCACTGGAAACAGTTAAACGGCGAAACCGCTGAATAATACATAAAAAAGACGCTCGGCTGAGCGTCTTTTTTTATACCAAATATTTGTTTATGAACGGTATTTTGTTCAGCAGTGCCGTAACGGCGGCGGATACAATGTAAATTCCGATAACAAGCAGGGGCACTGAAAACGCAGCGCAGAAGCTTGACGGGGTAATACCGTATTTATAATTAAGATTATCAACAATCAGCGGATGAATAAGATAAATGCCGAAGCTGTAAACGGATAAACGCACAATTAGGTTTGACAGCTTTGTTCCGCCTTTCAGGTAACCCGAATGCTGCTTTGTGAAAACAAATACCGCAACGGCGCAGGCTAAAACGTTAAGCGATAAATTGCCGAGAAAGAATTTGTCTGCCACATCGTATCTGCGTGAGGAAATAACGGTTGCCAGCGGAGTGATAATAAATCCTGCCGCGCCGAAGGAGTAGATAATTATTTCGGCTTTTTTGGAAATCTCCGTTTTGTTAAGTAAATACCCCAGAACAAAATATGGGGAATAACCGAGTACAAATTTGACCGCCGCATTATCAATAAGCTGTTTAAGCGTGTTTGAATAAAGCTCGTTAACAAGACCTATTCTTTCCGCCAAAGCGGGTAAGGTGCAGCCGAATATCAGCGCAAGTATTATGAAATATTCCGCAAGCCTTCTGTCCTGCACAACTTTTCTTAAAAACGGCACAATCATATAAAGCCCTATAATCATAGGAATAAACCAAAGATGGTAATGCCCTTTAATAACGTCAGAAAGAAACGCATTGATTTCAAACTTGCCCCAAAATCTTACAACGGCGTAGATTATACTCCACGCAAAATAAGCTATTACCAACCGCAGTATGTATTTTTTGTAAAGCACCTTCAAGCTGATTTCACGGTCAAGAAAAACTGCGCCGTTTGCCATAACAAACAGCGGCACGCAGCTGCGCGATATTCCGTTGTAAACCGTTTCAACGGCAAAGTCGGCTGAATGAACGTCAATTTTCATCCAGTTTGCCGCCGTAACGTGAAGCACGATAACGCCTATAACGGAAACCGCTTTAATCATATCCAGATACAGCAGACGGCTGCCTGTGTTAATTGTTTTAATTTTATTCTCCATAATCCCATTACCTTGAAATATGATGTTATTATTATTATAACTTATTTTTCACTATGTGTCAAAATGCGCAGTCAGCGAATATAATGGCAGTGGATATGTTATATATCCGAATAAATTATTGTGGTGATAAGATGAAAGTATATGATTGCGGCTGCACGAACGATTGCAACCCCGCTCCCGATTGCTGTAACGGCTGCGGCTCGGTTATTGTAAACGTAAACGGCGGCTCACAGCCGGGCGGCGAATTTCCTGACGCCGTGGCTGCACAGGCGTTCAACACTCAGCAGCAGACTACTGTCGGCGGAACACCGCTGACCTTCGGCGCTTCGGCGCTCGTTTCGGGGCGCTCGGCAACTGTAGGCTCTGATGATATTTCCCTTACTCAGAGCGGCGTTTATATTGTAAGCTTTAATGCGGTTGTCAGTGCAGGGGAGGACTTAACCGTTCCTGCTGATTTAACCCTTCAGCTCAACAATAACGGCACGGCAGTCAGCGGAGCGGCGTTAACGCAGACTGTGGAGGCAGAAACAGCAAATTATTCCGTTGCTTTCACAGCGCTTGTTACCATAGCGGAAAATGCGCAGGGCGTTCTTACCGTTGTTCCCGATGCGTCCGATTTTGCCGTAACAAACGCGTCCCTTACAGTTGCAAAAATAGGAAATTAAATTGTTTTTTATGCGTATTTCTCCGAAAGGGGAAATACGTATTTTTTTGTTTTCGTCATTTTAACAGAATTTTTATTTTTATATTTGTTAAAATTGCCAAAAATATTTACAAAAAAATTAAAATTAAGGGTTGACAAAGGCATAGCCCTATTATATAATATCAAAGCGCGCGAAGTTGTGTATATTATATATAATATATATAACCACTCGTGCAAACACGATATGCGATGATGCCGGAGGTGGCGCTGGGACTAACCTACCCAAGCGGGAATTTCGGCGGAGTATGTCCGATTTTAAACCGGGCGAAATCATACCAGAATCAGCACTGCAAATGACTTGCGAACATTTGCCGCCGTGCGACTGCCCGAATGATGTTCTGTCATTCGGCTTTAAAAAGTACGGGGTTGAAACACACGGCAGAGTGGTGAAAAGTTGCTGGTAAAGACTCGCACCAATATTTTTCAGGAGGAAAAGTAAATGGCAGCAAGCAAGGTAAAAATCCGCATCAGACTTAAAGGCTATGACCACAATCTTGTTGATCAGGCAGCGGAAAAGATTGTTGAAACCGCAAAGAGCACAGGCGCTCAGGTAAGCGGACCTATCCCGCTTCCTACCGAAAAGGAAGTAGTAACAATCCTTCGCGCAGTTCATAAGTATAAGGACAGCCGTGAACAGTTTGAGCAGAGAACACACAAAAGACTCATTGATATTCTCAGACCTTCAAACAAAACTGTTGAAGCTCTGACAAATCTTGAGCTCCCGGCAGGCGTAGAAATCGAAATCAAATTATAATCGCGCCCGTTGAGGTCAAGTTGGTAAAACCAACCAATAACCAAGGAGGAAATTATGAAAAAAGGAATTATCGGAAAAAAGATAGGCATGACTCAAATCTTTGACGAAAACGGTAAAGTAATCCCCGTAACCGTTGTTGAAGCAGGTCCTTGCGTTATCACACAGAAGAAAACAATCGAAAATGACGGCTACGAGGCTGTTCAGGTTGGCTTCGGCGATGTTAAGGTCGGCAAGCTCAACAAGCCTATGAAGGGTCATTTCGCAAAGAACGATGTTGCTCCTAAGAGAACTCTTAAGGAATTTCGTCTTGAGGATTGCTCAGCAGTTAATGTTGGCGACATCATCAAGGCAGACACTTTTGAGGTTGGCGAAATCGTTGACGTTAAGGGCACATCAAAGGGCCACGGAACCGCAGGCGCAATCAAGCGTTGGAACTTCTCAAGACTCCGTGAATCACACGGTACAGGTCCTAACGCTCGTCATCAGGGTTCACTTGGTGCTTGCTCAAGCCCCTCAAGAGTTTTCAAGGGCAGAAAAATGGCAGGCCATTACGGTCACGAAAAGGTAACAATCCAGAACCTTACGGTTGCAAAGGTTGACGCTGAAAACAACCTTATCGCAATCAAGGGTGCAATCCCCGGTCCTAAGGGCGGAATTGTTGTTATCGCAGACGCTGTTAAAGCTTAACGAAAGGAGAGAAAGAAATGGCACAGGTTCAGGTTTATAACCAGGAAGGTCGCAAGACCTCAAAAATGGAACTTGCAGATTCTATTTTCGCTATTGAGCCTAATGAATCCGCAATGCATCTTGCAGTTGTCAGCTATCTTGCTGCACAGCGCCAGGGCACACAGTCAACTCTCACTCGTTCTGAAGTATCAGGCGGCGGTGCAAAGCCTTGGAGACAGAAGGGAACAGGCCGTGCTCGTCAGGGCTCAACCAGAAGCCCGCAGTGGACACACGGCGGTATCGCTCTTGGCCCGAAGCCAAGAAAGTATAAGGTAGGAATGAACAAGAAGGTTAAGAGACTTGCAATGAAGTCTGCACTTTCAACAAAGGTTGCAGCTAACGAAATGCTTATTCTTAACAAGCTTGAGCTTGAGGAAATCAAAACCAAGGCTATGGTTGAGGTTTTCGCTAATCTCAAGACTGGCAAAAAGGTTCTTCTGGTTCTTCCGGAAAACAATGACGTAATCTATAAGAGCGCACGCAATATTGAGGGCGTTAAGGTTGTAACCGTAAACACACTTTGCGTTTATGACATTCTTAATGCAAACAACCTTGTTGTTCTTAAAGATGCGGCAACTAAAATTGAGGAGGTATATGCATAATGAAACCAGCTCAGGATATTATCCTTAAGCCAATCATCACTGAAGAGTCTATGACAGGCCTTATGATGAGAAAGTATACCTTCAAGGTTGCTAAGGATGCAAACAAAATTGAAATCGCAAAGGCTGTTGAAGAAGTTTTCCCCGGCACTAAGGTTGCTAAGGTTAACACAATCAATGTTCGCGGCCATGAGCGCCGTCAGGGAATGAACAGCGGCTACACTCCTTCATGGAAAAAGGCAATTGTTACTCTTGCTGAAGGCTCAAAGGATATCGAATTCTTCAACGATATGATGTAATCCGATACCTATTATATAATAGAAAGCGATTAAGAGAATATTTCGGATGATGAGGTATGAAGGGTGCCATCCCTTCGCAAAGTTATTCAGAAAGGAAAAATAATAATGGCTATTAAGAATTATAAGCCGACCACCCCTTCAAGAAGGAATATGTCGGTAACAGATTATTCTTCCCTCTCAAAAGTTGCTCCTGAAAGATCATTGCTTGAGCCTTTAAGCAAAAAGTCAGGCCGTAACTCTTACGGAAGAATCACCGTTCGTCATCGCGGCGGCGGTAACAGAAGAAAGTATCGTGTAATTGATTTCAAAAGACAGAAGTTCGACATTCCTGCTACTGTTAAGTCAATCGAGTATGACCCCAACCGTTCAGCTCACATTGCTCTTATTCAGTATGAGGACGGCGTAAAGAGCTACATTATCGCTCCGGACGGTCTCAAGGTTGGCGCAACAGTTGTTGCAGGCCCCCATGCAGACATCGTTGCGGGTAATGCTCTTCCGCTTAAGAACATCCCCGTTGGTACAATCATTCATAACGTTGAGCTTTATCCGGGCAGAGGCGCACAGCTTGCTCGTTCAGCAGGTAACAGCGCTCAACTTATGGCTCTTGAAGGTGCTTACGCTCTTTTGAGACTGCCTTCAGGCGAGCTTCGCAACGTTCCTAACGATTGTATGGCAACAATCGGTGTTGTTGGTAACACCGACCACGCAAACGTTAAAATCGGTAAGGCAGGCCGTATGCGTAATATGGGCTGGCGCCCGACAGTACGCGGTTCTGTTATGAACCCGAATGACCATCCGCACGGTGGTGGTGAAGGTAAATCACCTATCGGCCGTCCGGGCCCTGTAACACCTTGGGGCAAGCCTGCTCTTGGTTACAAGACTCGTAACAAGAAGAAGGCTTCTGACAAGATGATTGTAAGACGCCGCAACGGTAAATAAACAGAAAGGAGAAGATTAAATGAGTAGAAGTACTAAAAAAGGCCCCTATGTAGAAGAAAGCCTTTACAAGAAAGTTGTTGCTCTCAACGATAAGGGCGACAAGCAGGTTATCAAAACCTGGTCAAGAAGTTCAACAATCTTCCCCGAATTCGTAGGACACACTTTTGCTGTTCATGACGGAAGAAAGCATGTTCCTGTTTATGTTACAGAGGAT
>CADBUK010000129.1 GCA_902797915.1 Oscillospiraceae bacterium | reverse complement strand
TGGCTAACTAAAGGCCGACCAGATAAAGCGTTACAACGAAAAGAGGTATCATTACAATACTTATAACACAATAGATGTTTAAAAACGGGCGGGTTTTTTCAGCCTCTGCCACCAAATCCCTGTTACCCGTACTGGTCATTTTTACGCAGAGTTCCCTGAGCAGAAAATTCTTCATAAAAAATACAATTTGCGTAACGATATAAGGAGCGCCCATAATAACGAGTTCCGCAACTACTCTTGCGAAGCTTTTGGGTGTAACATCCTTCGTGATAGTATACAAAACGTTAATTGACATTTTATGGTATATTTCAAAAGCAACGAGCGCAACGATTGCACTGATAAACCACCAACGCTGCTGCTCTTTAACGTCATTATACTGTCTATATAATTTATTCATCAAAAATCCCTTTCTTATTAATGATGAAACGTAAATTAAAAGATACTATATATTATATTGTAAAAGATAATGTAAAAAAAATCAAGCATTATTTAGCAAATTAATCAATGTTTGGTAAACAAATTCAACAGAAGCGTTGCGAACCTGCTGTCTGCCGATTTCGCCGAACTGCTGTGTAAAGGCTTTTACCTTGCCATTAATACTGAAGCCGAAGCAGACCATACCCACGGGTTTTGCTGCCGTAGCGCCGCCCGGACCTGCAATTCCCGTAACGCCTACGCCTACCTCGCTGCCCGCAGACTTTGCAACGCCGAGCGCCATTTCACGAGCAACGTACTCCGAAACCACGCCGTAAGCGGCAATCGTTTCGGGCTTAACGGAAAGGCAGTTGACTTTAGCCTCATTTGCGTAAGTTACAAACGAAACGTCAAGCACCTTTGAGGCATTTGGTACATTTACAAGAGTTGCGGAACAGAGCCCGCCCGTGCAGGACTCCGCAAAGGCGATGTGCCAGCCCTTGTTTATAAGAATTTCAACAAGCTGTTCTTCAAGAGTCATAATAAAGTTTACCTTTTTTATTTGCGGGAGGACGTATGCCCTCCCCTGCATATTATTTTATTCGGTTTCTTTCTGCTTTTTTGAAACGGAAGCGGACTGAACAATACGGTTTTTAACCGAACGAACGTTAATAATTAAATCCTTCGTTTCGCAGGTAAAGGTTTCGCTGTCATCGGGAATACGCTGAATTATTGAGCAGACAAAGCCGTTAAAGGTGTCAAACTCGTCATCCTCAAGTTCAATTCCGAGCTGCTCGCAAACCTCGTCAATATCGGCGCTGCCCTTAATAAGCCAGGTGTTTTCATCAAGCTGCTGAATATCGCTTGTAACAACGCCCTCATCGCCGTCATACATATCGCCAACAAGCGCTTCCATCAAATCGTGAAGGGTTATTATGCCCTCAAAGCCGCCGTATTCATCAATTATAACCGCAAAATAATTGCGTATGCTTTTCATCTTTTTAAACAGCACGTTTGCCTTCATTCCGCTTGGGATAAAATAAGGCTCGTCAACCGCGTTGCTGAGAATTGCGGTTTTTGTTTTCTGCGGCAGGCGGAAATAATCCTTGGCGTCAAGCACGCCGATAATATTTTCGCTGTTATCCTTATAAATCGGGTAATAGCTATGGCGGTTTTCATAAATGATTTTGCGCCATTCCGAAGCGTCGTCAGCCGCGTCAAGCGAAACGACGTCCATTCTGTGAGTGCAGATTTGCTGAGCGGTGGTGTCGTTAAAATCAAACACGTTCTGAATCATTTCGGTTTCATCGTCGTTGATTGTGCCCTGCTCGTTACCCTGTGAAAGCAGCATACGGATTTCCTCTTCGGTAACCATATCGTCGCTTTCATTAGGGTCAATTCCGAGAATACGGAGAACGACGTTTGTTGAAGCGGTAAGTATAAACACAATCGGCTTGAACACAACGGAAACGCCGTAAAGCATATTAGACATTCCAAGCGCCATTTTTTCCGCGCGCTTCATAGCAATACGCTTCGGCACAAGCTCGCCGAAAACAAGGTTGAAATACGCAAGAATTATTGTAATTACAATTACTACGATATTGCCAAGCGTTTTCCTGCCGAGCGAAACGCCCAGACCGAGCAGCCATTCAACAACGGGCGCGGCAAAGCTGTCCGCCGCGAAAGCAGAGCTTAAAAGTCCCGCAAAGGTAATGGCAACCTGAATTGTGGCAAGAAAGCGCGACGGCTGCTCCACGAGCTTTGACAGGCGCACAGCCTTTTTGTTTCCCTGTGCGCTGAGCTGGTGCAGTCTTGCGTCATTCATAGAAATAACAGCGATTTCCGCACTGGCGAAAACTGCGTTAAGAAATACTAAAACAACTAATAAAACTAATTTGCCAATCATAGCTGAAATTTATCACCTAAACAATTTTTAATACATCATATATGTCAGTAACGGTGGGAATATCGGGGTTCAAATCCTGATTTTCAAACCAGCCGAAATTCATTCTTACAGGCTTCATACCCGCGGCAATCGCACCCTGAATATCGTTAATCGGGTGGTCGCCGACATAAATACATTCCTCAGGCTTTAAGCCGAGCTTATCCGCAGTGTATGTAAAAATGCCTGGGTCGGGCTTAGCGCAGTCAATATCGCCTGAAACAACAACTATATCAAGATAAGGCATAAGCCCGCTCTGTTCCATTTTCATATGCTGAAGAACGGAAGGTCCGTTTGTGATAACGCCCGTTATAAAGCCCCTTTTGCGAAGTTCTTTAAGAAGCGGAACCGAGCCGTCAAAGATAACGTTATGAAGCCCGAACTGCGTGTCATAATGCTCCGCCAGCACCTCGGCGGGCGGTGCGTCACTCCAGCCCCATAAATCAATCAGGGACTGATACCAGTTTACACGGTTAACATAGCCGCCGTTGCCCGTTTCTACCATATCCTGACGCCTTTTCTGCACCTCCTCCTCGGGTAAATCGGGGAGGAATTTTTGCATAAAGGTATCCATATATTTTTCAAATGCAAGAGTTCTGTCCTGCAAGGTTTCGTCAAAATCAAATAATACTGCTTTTATCATAATCAAGTTGAGTTTTTAATTCGTCAATATTCTTAAATATTTTTTCGCCGCGGAGGTAATTAACCAGCTCCACGGCAACGGTTTTGCCGTACAAATCGCCGCTGAAATCAAAAATATGGGTTTCGCAAAGCGGAACCTCAACACGCCACGAGGGGCGCATACCGATATTCGTAAAGGCTTTATATACCTTGCCGTCAACGACTGCACGGCTTTCATATACGCCGAATTTGGGCACAACAAGCCCTTCGGGTAAATGCTGATTAATTGTGGGAAAGCCGATTTGCCTGCCCCTTTCATCACCTCTGATAACCTCGTTTTCAAAGGTAAAGCTGTAGCCGAGCATTTCGTTTGCGGCAACAATTCTGCCCTCCTGCACGGCCTTGCGGATACGGGAGGAGCTTATCGGAAGCCCGTCGTAATACTGAGCCTCAAGAATACGAACCCAGACATCCTTTGACTCAAGATAATGCCTTAAATCCATACCTGACCAGACGGCATTCTTTCCGAGACGGAAATTGAAGCCGCAGAGTATAACGCCCGCGCCGAACTGCTTTATCAGAATTTCATCAGCAAATTCTTCGCCGCTTAAATCTTTAATTGTATTGAAGTCAGCAAAAACCGCATTCGGATAGCGTCGCTCAAAAATACTTTTCTGAAGCAGGGAAAACTGATTGTTAACACAGTAGATAACAACGTTTTCCGCGCCCGTAACTACGGTTTTATGAGCAAGATGCATTCCGTCAAAATCGCCGAGTGCAATTGCTTTTCTGTTTTCAAATTCGCTCATAATTACCTTTTAATGTAAAGCTTTTCAACCTTTAATTCGTTTTCATCAGGTTTGCCCAGACCGAGAAATTCCCCGTCGGGCTCATAAACACGGTAAAGCCCGCCCGTTTTGAGCGGTTTAGCTTTAATCCTTTGCAAATCAAGCGCGCCGCCGTTTTTAAAGCGGTTTGCCTGAGGAGCGCTGACGCAGACCGAAGGATAGGCACAAAGCGCCTTATCAACGGGCAGAAGCAAATTTTCAATGCTTTCCCCCTGCGCCGACAGTTCGTCCAAAGCCGAAACCGTGCGGCAGTCTGCAAGCGTAAAGCCGCAGGCGTAATCCCTGCGAAGCGCAGTCATAACGGCGCCGCAGCCGAGCGCCCTGCCTAAATCGTCAATCAGAGTGCGTACATAAGTACCCTTTGAACAGCGCACGGCAAGCTGATAAAAATTGCCCTCAATATGCTTGATTTCAAGGCTTTTAATCTCAATCACACGCGGTGTGCGTTCCACCTCAATACCCTTGCGGGCGAGGTCATAAAGCCTTTCGCCGCCGACGGAAACAGCCGAATACATAGGCGGAAGCTGTGAGATTTTGCCGAGAAAGCGGCTGCCCGCCTCAACAACCTCATCCGCAGTAACGCTAACAGGCGACTGCGAAAGCAGCGTACCCGTAATATCGAGCGTATCGGTGGTTTTGCCGAGCTCAAACATGGCTGTATAGCCCTTATCCTCATCTGGAAGATAATCAAGAAACCTTGTTGCTCCGCCGAGCATAACGGGCAAAACGCCCGTTGCCATAGGGTCAAGCGTGCCTGTGTGGCCAACCTTTTTTTCGCCGAAAATTCTGCGAAGACGGGCACAGACGCCGAAAGAGGTTATGCCCTGCTCCTTATCTATACAGATAATTCCGTTCATTATCAATCACCCAAAAGCACGGCGCATTTTTCAATAAGCTGCTTTGTGGCTTCGGCAACCTCAGCCTCAACCCTGCAGGCAGCAGCCTGAGGATGACCGCCGCCGCCGAACATTTTAGCAAGCTCTGCGGCGTTAACGCTTTCAAAGGTGCGGATTGAAACCTTGCAGGTTTTATCCTGCTTTTCACGGATTGTGAGACCGATTTCCACGCCCTCAACCTGACGGGTAAGCGGCGGAAGCCCCTCCGTTTCCGTTTCATTTGAACCCGTTTGGGCATACATATCCTGTGTTACGATAATAACCGCAACCCTGTCGTTGCAATAATAACGCATACCCTCAATTGCAAGCTTTTCAAGTCTTGCATAGGTTTTGGTTTTTGTTTCAAACATTGCACGGTTGATTTTGCCGTTGTCTGCCCCGAGCTCAACAAGCTCTGCGGCTGCGCGGAAGGTGTCCGCGGTAACGGACGCGTATCTGAAGCAGCCCGTATCGGTTGTAATGCCCGTATAAAGACAGTTTGCAATGCCGACGTCAATCTGCACGCCGAGCTCTTTGATTAACTTGAGAACCGTTTCGCACGCTGCGGGAACCTCCTCAAGCAAAGTGTTTTCGGCATACAGCGTATTTGTGCCGTGGTGGTCAATACAAAGATTGATTTTGCCGCCGTAAGTGTTTTGCAAATCGCCGAGCAGGTTTTCGGTTGCAACATCGACCGCAACTATAAACTGCTCCTGAAAATCCTCTGCGGCAATATCGTTATAAAGATATCCGTATTTATGAGGAATTTCATCAGCGTTAATAACCCTTGCGCGTTTACCGAGGGCGTGCAGCGCACGGCAAAGCGCAAAGCCGCAGCCCAGAGTATCCCCGTCGGGATGGTCGTGGGTTAAAATAAGAATATTATCCTGCTGCTGCAAAATTGCGGCACATTCCTTTACGTTAATTTTCATTTGAATTTAACTTCTCGAAAATTTTCATTCCCTGTTCAATAGAATCATCGGGAATAAAGGTTAATTCGGGAGCCTTTCTTAAATGGAGATTATTACCGAGCGCACGGCGGATATAGCCCTGAGCGCTTTCAAGACCTTTGCAGGCCTCCTTAGCCTCGTCAATTCCGCCCATTGCGCTGACATAAACCTTGGCATAGCTTAAATCGCTTGACACGGTTACGGTTACAACTGAGAGCAGCTTCCCTGCAATACGCGGGTCTTTAAGCTCGCGCATAAGGGAAATAATCTCTCGCTTAATATCCTCCGATATTCTGTCTATATGAAATCCTGCCATTGTTAATCCCTGTATTCCTCTACAATGTAACATTCAAAGATGTCGCCGGGCTTGATGTCATCCCAGTTTTCAAGTGAGATACCGCACTCATAACCCGAGGAAACCTCTTTAACCTCGTCCTTAAAGCGCTTGAGGTTTTTGATTTCGGTGTCCGCAAGCTCCTTGCCGTCTCTCATAACGCGAACTCTGCCGTTGCGGCGAACCGTACCGCTTGTAACAAGCGAGCCTGCAATTGAGCCGACGCTTGAAAGCGTGTAAACCTCGCGCACCTCGACGGTACCCGTATCAACGTTGCGGTGCTTAACGGAGCGCATTCCCCTCATAGCAGCCTCAATGTCCTCAATAGCGTCATAAATAATGTTGTACTGCTTGATTTCAACGCCGTCCCTTGCAGCGTTATCGGCTGCAACCTGCTCTACGCCCGTTGCAAAGGCAACGATGATAGCGTTTGAAGCGCTTGCGAGCATAACGTCGGAATCATTAACAGCGCCGACTGCTCCGTGAATAATTCTTACACGAACCTCGTCGTTTTCAATTTTAAGAAGCGACTGCTTTACAGCCTCAACGGAGCCCTGAACGTCAGCCTTGATGATGATGTTAAGCTCCTTGAGCATACCCTCCTCAATTGTTGAGAACAGAGTGTCAAGAGTAACCTTCTGGTAGAGCTTGAATTCCTCTTCCTTAGCCTCTGCCTTTCTCTGCTCAACAAGCTCGCGGGCAAGCTTTTCGTTGGAAACTACGTTGAAATCGTCGCCACTCATAGGCGCTTCGTCAAGACCCATAATCTCAACGGGAACGGACGGACCCGCGCTGTTAAGCTTTCTGCCGCGATAATCGGTCATAGCGCGGACTCTGCCGACTGCAGTGCCTGCAACAACGTAATCGCCTGCATTAAGAGTACCGTTCTGTACAAGGAAGGTTGCAATCGGACCTCTGCCCTTGTCAACCCTTGCCTCAATAACAACGCCTTTTGCGGTTCTGTTCGGGTTAGCCTTAAACTCGCCTACCTCTGCAACAAGAAGGATTGTTTCAAGCAGCTTATCAATACCCATTCCTGTTTTTGCGGAAACGGGTACGCAGATTACGCTGCCGCCCCATTCCTCAGGAACAAGCTCGTGCTCTGTTAACTGCTCCATTACTCGAGTCGGATTTGCGCCCTCTTTATCCATCTTATTGATAGCAACGATAATTTCAATACCCGCTGCTTTTGCGTGGTTAATTGCCTCAATTGTCTGCGGCATAATACCGTCGTCCGCAGCAACAACAAGCACTGCGATATCCGTTGCCATTGCGCCCCTTGCGCGCATTGCGGTAAACGCGGCGTGACCGGGGGTATCAAGGAAGGTAATCTTTTCGCCGTCAACATCAACCTGATATGCGCCGATTGCCTGTGTAATGCCGCCCGCCTCGGTAGAGGTTACGTCAGTGTCGCGGATAGCGTCAAGAATTGAGGGTTTACCATGGTCAACGTGACCCATAACGCAGACAACGGGAGGACGCGGAATGGCGTTTTCATCATTCTCGATTTCCTCTTCGATAATCTGTTCCTCAATTGAAACGATAACCTGCTTTTCAACCTTTGCGCCGAGTTCGGTAGCAACGATTTCAGCGGTATCGTAATCAATAACCTCGTTAACGGTTGCCATAACGCCGAGGGTCATAAGCTTTTTGATAACCTCGGTTGCGGTCATACGCAGGAGCGAAGCAAGCTCGCCGACTGTAATTTCATCGGGAACCTGAATTTTAATCTGCTGCTTCTTTCTCTGCTCTGCAATTCTGGCAAGGCGCTGAGCCTCGGTTTCCCTTTTCTTTGAAACGGGACGCTTTTTCCTGTACTGCTTTGATTTCTGATTAAGCTTTTGCTTTTTCTGATAATCGCCCATTGAGGAAGCAGGGGCGATATCCTCATATTTCTGATTGTACTTTTCAAGGTCAACGTTATTTACGCGGGTATCAATCCTGCGCTGTTCGCCCTTGGTGCGCGCCTGAACGGGCTGGGCTGCCTTTTTCTTTGCCTTTTCCTCTGCTCTTTTTGCAGCCTGCTCAGCCATCTGCAGAATTGCAGCCTGACTTTCGCGCTTCTTATCTTTTTCGGTAACAGCCTTTTTCTTTTCGGCAGGCTTCTTTTCCGTCTTTTCCTTCTTGGCGGGTTTTTCCTCTGCCGATTTAAAGTAAGCGTCAAAACTCTTTACGCTGTTAGCAATAGTTAATTTATCAAAAAGTATATTCAGCTCTTCTTCCTCAAGAACTGTTGAAGCTTTCTTGGCAGGGCCCTCGCAATACTCGCCGAGGATTGAAATAATATCCTTATTAGCTAAGTTAAAATCCTTGGCAATATCGGAAACCTTTACCTTAATAACCATATAACTTTTCCTCCTAATCTAATGTGTTTGCAAGAGATTTGATTTTTTCTGCAAAATTTTCGTCGTCAACGGTAATAATTCCTGCCTTATATCCAAGGGCAAAATGAATTTCATCAATTGTTGACGAAAGGTAAATTACGGGAACGCTTACCCGTTGCTTTTCAACGATAACAAGCATATCCTTCTGAGCCCTTGCCGAAATATCCTTTGCAAAAAGCAACACCCTTGCTTTGCCGGAGGCGATTGACTTTGCCGCCATATCGTGCCCCATTGAAAGCCTGCCCGCACGCCGAGCCAAGCCCAGCATTGAAAGCAGTTTATTATTCTGCTGCATTCAAAATCTCTTCTTCCATTTTATCGTACACGGCGTCCTCAATCGCAACTGAGAACGAGTGTTCAAATGCTTTTTTCTTTCTTGCCTTCTTCAGACATTCTATGTTATTGCAAACGTACGCGCCCCTGCCGTTTTTCTTGCCTGTCAAATCAATGCTGATTTCGCCCTCGGGGCTCTTTACAACACGGATAAGCTCGCGCTTGGGAAACATTTCCCCGCAGCCTGTACACATACGCTTAGCTTCTTTTTTCTGTTTCATAATTCTCAACTCAAATCAAATTATATTATTCTGCAGAGCCTTCATAGAAGCCAGATTCAGGCTTAATGTCAATCTTCCAACCCGTAATCTTGGCAGCAAGGCGAACGTTCTGACCCTTATTGCCGATTGCAAGGCTGAGCTGGTCATCAGGAACGGTTGCACGGCAGGCAGGAACGGTTTCATCAAGAATTTCAACATCAACAACTGCCGACGGTGCAAGCGCTGCTGCAATAAACTCTGCGGGGTCCTCGCTGTATTTTACAATATCAATCTTCTCGCCGCCGAGCGCGTCAACAATATTTGAAACACGCTGACCTCTCGGACCGATGCAGGAGCCTACCGGATCAACATCCTCTTCCTTGGAAAGAACTGCAATCTTTGTTCTGCTGCCTGCCTCACGCGATACGGACTTAATTTCGAAAATGCAGTAAAAAATC
>CADBUK010000128.1 GCA_902797915.1 Oscillospiraceae bacterium | reverse complement strand
GCGGTTGTGTTATTATATTTTTCAGTATTATTAATTAATCGGTGGTTGTTATGGCAGAGAATACCGAAAAGTTAACAGGCATTGTTGAGGATATTACCTTTCGCAACGAAGATAACGGCTTTACCGTTATGCTGATTTCCTCAAAGGGCGAGAATGAGCCGATTACCGCAGTCGGCGAATTTCCGCCGGTTGCAGAGGATCAGGAGGTTGTGCTGACGGGCGAATGGGCGTTTCATCAGACTTTCGGCAGGCAGTTCAAGGCTTCGGCAATCGAGCTGAGTATGCCCACGGACGCCGCAGGTATTCTGCGCTATCTTTCAAGCGGGATTATCCGCGGGGTGCGCAAGGCGACCGCCGTTAAGATTGTTGAGGCGTTCGGCGCCGAAGCGTTTGAGGTTATTGAAAACGACGTTAACCGCCTTGCTTCAATCAACGGCATAAGCAAAAACAAGGCGCGCGAAATTCAGCAGAGCTTTAGAGAGCAGTTTGCCTCGCGCGAGGTTATTATTGAGCTTACGGGGCTCGGGCTTACGCAGAAGGAAGCTCTCGCCGCTTACAATATTTTTAAAAACGAGTCGGGCGATATCGTCAGGGCAAACCCCTACGAGCTTGTGGATTACGGCGTTTACAGCTTTGACAGGGCGGAGGATATTGCCGCGGGCTTTGCCGAAACCCCTGCGTTTGAGATGCGCGCAGAGGCGCTTGCCGTGCATATTCTGGCGCACAATTATCTTAACGGGCACACCTGTCTGCCGCGGGAGGCGGTAATCAAAACCGCAAAGAATTACCTTGAATGTACGCTTGATATGGCTGAGATTGCCGTTGACAACGTGCTTGAGCAAAAGCGCCTTTTCCGCGAGGAGATTGACGGCAGGGAATTCCTGTTCCTGCCCGATATGTATGAGGCGGAAAGCGCGGTGGCGCAGCGCATAAAGGTTATGGTTAATTACCCGCCGCAGAGGACGGAGCTTGGCTCAACCGAAATTTACGCATTTGAGCGCGCTAACGAAATTGAGCTTGACGACAGGCAAAAGGAAGCAATTGAAATTGCCGTAAACAAGGGTATGCTAATCCTTACGGGCGGCCCCGGTACGGGTAAAACCACAACGGTAAAGGGCATAATTACGCTTATGAAAAACCACGGTATGCGCGTTGCGCTTGCAGCGCCTACGGGCAGAGCCGCAAAGCGTATGACGGAGCTTACGGGCTTTGAGGCAAAAACCATTCATCGTCTGCTGGAGGTGGAGTACAAGGAGGGCGCGGCAGAGCCGAGCTTTGTGTATAACCTTAAAAACCCGCTGGACGTTGACGCCGTAATTGTTGACGAGCTTTCAATGGTGGACATAAAGCTGTTTAACGATTTGCTTGACGCGCTGCCCCTGCACGCAAGGCTTATTATGGTGGGCGATAAAAATCAGCTTCCGCCCGTCGGCGCGGGTAACGTGCTGAAGGATTTGACGGAGTCGGGAATGATACCCGTTATCGCGCTTGAAAAGGTGTTCCGTCAGGCAATGAAAAGCGTAATCGTAACGAACGCCCACAGGGTAGTTCACGGCGAAATGCCCGATTTGAGCGGCAGTGCGCCCGACTGTGATTTCTTTTTGCTCAGGGAAAACTCAAAGTACAACGCCACGGGAAAGATTATTGATTTGGTAACCCGCCGCCTGCCCGACGCTTACGGCTATGACGCGGTTAACGATATTCAGGTGCTGTGCCCGGGCAAAAAGGGCGAGCTCGGCACGCAGAATTTAAACGTCCTGCTGCAGCAAAAGCTTAACCCGCCCGCGAAGGACAAGGCGGAGCTTCACGTTAAGGGACTTGTTTTCCGCGAGGGCGACAAGGTTATGCAGATTAAAAATAATTACGACGTGCCGTGGTTTAAAAGCAACGAAAACGGCAGCGGCGTTTTTAATGGCGACATCGGCATTTTAACCCGCATTGACCGCGCGGCAGATATTCTTAACGTCAGGTTTGACGACCGTGAGGCTATGTATTCAATCGAAAACGCCGCGGAGCTTGATTTGGCTTACGCAATGACCGTGCATAAAAGTCAGGGCTCTGAATTTGACGCGGTGGTTATGCCCGTGCTGGCAACCCCGCCGCTTCTTGCGTACCGCAATCTGTTTTACACCGCGCTGACAAGGGCAAAGCGCCTTTTGGTTCTTGTGGGAAACGAGCAGGCTGTGCAGGTAATGGTGGATAACGATAAAAAAAGCCGCCGTTACAGCGCACTTTTGCACTTTTTGACGGTTGACATTGATAATGATTTAAAGTAACATTTATATATATTAATAATTTGAAGGTTTTTATATGTTCGGATATGATTTGGGAATAGACCTCGGCACAAGCAATATTGCAATTTCCGTGCCTGGTAAGGGTGTGGTTGTAAACGAGCCGTCCTATGTGGCTTACGATAACGAAACCGAAAAGATTTTATATGCCGGCAGGCGCGCCTATTACCTTGAGGGCAGGGAGCCGAACGGCGTTTCGGTTATTCAGCCCATTATGAACGGCGCGATTACAAATTATTCGCTTGCTATGCAGATGGTGCATTTCTTTATTAATAAGGTTATTAAGCGCAGCATTTTTAAGCCGCGCGTTGTTGCCTGCGTTTCGGCGCTTGCAACCGACGTTGAAAGGCGCACACTCGTTTCCGTAATTATTTCTGCGGGTGCAAGGTCCGTGTGTCTTGTTGAGGAACCGCTCTGCGCTGCGTTCGGCGCGGGCATTGACCCCCTGCAGCCGACGGGCAGCTTCGTTGTGGATATCGGCGGCGGCACAACAAATATGGCGGTTGTAAGTCAGGGCAGTATGAGCCAGATTGACACTCTTTACACGGCGCGCAACCGCTTTGACGAGGAGATTACTAAATATATGCGCGAAAAATACGGCATTTTAATCGGCAAAAGAACTGCCGAGGAGGTTAAGCGCCGTATCGCCTGTGCCGTTCCGCGCGAGGAAGACGTTGTAATGCAGGTTAAGGGCAGGGATTTGCTTTCGGGTATGCCCGGCGCGGCAGAGGTTACGGGTAATGAAATCAACGCCTGCCTCGCTCCGCTTTTGCAGGAGCTTACCGACGCGGCGGCGCGTCTGCTTGAAAGGGCAACTCCGCAGCTTGCGGCGGATATTGAAACCTCGGGCATTATTATTACGGGCGGCTGCGCGGAGCTTTACGGCATTGATAAGCTGTTTGAGCAGGCGCTCGGCGTTAAGGCTTCGGTTGCGCCGCGTGCGGAGCTGTGCGTTTGCAAGGGAACTATGATTGCGCTTAACAAAATGCACATTCTTGACCGCTACGGCTACCGCTTTAAGACGAAGCAGGACGTGCGCATAAGATAGCGCCGCAAGGCGCAAACCGCTTTGGCTTCCCCTTGGGGGGAAGCTGTCGCCATCGGCGACTGATGAGGGGGCTGCAACAACGCGGCAGAGAGTTTTAACCCCTCATCCACCGCAAGCGGTCCCCCTTCCCCCGAGGGGGGAAGGCAAATCAGTTTAATGATTTATATGGAGGAACAAACAATGGATAGATTTTCAAAATTTCATCCTGCCGTTTGCTTCTCTTTTTTTGCGGCGGTAATCGTTTTAACCCTGCTATATATCAACCCTGCGTTTGCGGCGGCTTCGTTTGTGCTGTCGTTTTTATATCTGTTCAGGCTCGGCGGCAGGGAAGCGGTTTCGCAGCTTTTTAAATTCTACCTGCCGCTCTCTGCGGCGGTGGCGCTGTTCAATACCCTGTTTGTGCGGCACGGCACGCAGGTTTTGTTTACCCTTTTCGGCAGGGAATTTTATGCCGAGGGCTTGGTGTACGGCGCCTGCCTCGGTTTAATGCTTGCGGCGGTTATTATGTGGTTTTCCTGCTATATGCAGGTAATGCCGTCGGAAAAATTTGCCGCGCTGTTCGGCGGCTTTGCGCCTAATCTGGCGTTGCTTGTTTCGATGGTATTCCGTTTTATTCCGAATTTGCTGAAAACCGCAGGGGAAATTAAAGAGGCGCAAATCGGACTCGGTAATGAGGTTAAGGGCTTAAAAAACACGCTCAGCCGTTTTTCCGCGCTTGTGTCCATCAGCCTTGAGAGCAGTATTGAAACGGCGGACGCTATGCACGCCAAGGGCTTCGGCAGGGGCAGGCACAGGTTTTATAACCGTTACCGCTTTCGCAGGGCGGATTACGTTCTGCTACCGCTTTTGCTTTTGCTGTTTGCGGCGCTGGCGGCGGCAAAGGCGTTCGGCGCGTTTGATTTCTTTTTTACCGACGGGCTTGAAATCAAAAACTTTTCTCTGCCCGTGCTGCTCGGCTTTATATGCCTTGCGGCGCTGCCGAGCGTAACAGATTTTACGGAGGATGTTAAATGGAAATTGTTAAAGCAAAAAATTTAATATTCTCTTATCCCGACGCGCAAAGCCCCGCGCTTAACGGCGTTGATTTATCGCTTGAAAAGGGCGATTTCTGCCTTGTCTGCGGCAGGTCGGGCAGCGGAAAATCAACCCTTCTGCGCCTGCTTAAAAAGGAAATGGCGCCCTTCGGCAAGCTTGACGGCACGCTTGAAATCGGCGCATCGCAAATCGGCTTTGTTAATCAGAACGTTGAAAACAATATCGTAACCGAAACCGTGCAGGGCGAGCTGGCGTTTCCGCTGCAGAATACGGAAATGCCTAACAATCGGATTGCCCTGCGTATTGCGGAAACTGCAAGCAGGTTTGATTTGAATGAATATATTAACGAAAAAACGGCAAATCTTTCGGGCGGCGTAAAGCAGCTTCTGGCGCTTGCCTCGGTTATGACGGTGCGCCCCGATTTGCTTGTGCTGGACGAGCCCTGCTCACAGCTTGACCCCGTGTCAGCGGGACGCTTTATTTCAACCGCCCTGCGTCTTAACAGGGAGGAGGGCGTTACGGTAATTATCAGCGAGCACCGCGCAGCAGATATACTGCCCCTTGCAACAAAAATCCTGTTTCTTGACGAGGGCAGGGGCAGCGTTTTTACCTCCTCGCAGGAATTCGCAAACGGGCTTATTAACTCGGATAATCCTATGGCGGAAATTTTACCGCCTTTTACGCGCTTGCTTTCGGGGCATCCGCTTTCCTTTGCCAAGGCGGCTGAAAACGCGCGCGCGCTTAAACCCGCGCCTGCCGCACCCGAGGCGCAGTCAAGCCCCGCAATTACGGCAAAGGGGCTTTGCTTTGCCTATAAAAAGGGCGGGGCGGATGTGCTTTTTGATTTGAATTATACCGCGCAGGCGGGTAAAATAAACGTTATCGTCGGCGCAAACTCAAGCGGAAAAACCACGCTGCTTAAATGCCTCGGCGGTGTTTTGAAATCGTATTCGGGCAGGGTTAAAACTGCTCTTAAAACCGCGTATATGCCACAGAACGTAAACACAATGTTCCTTAAAGACAGGGTATCTGACGAGGTGTCGGACGGCGGGCTGCTTGAAAAGCTCGGGCTCGGCAATCTGCTGTCACGCAACCCGTTTGATTTAAGCGGGGGAGAGGCGCAGCGCCTTGCAATTGCCAAAGCGCTTGACAGCGGGGCGGAAATACTGCTGCTTGACGAGCCTACAAAAAGCGTTGACGCCGCCTTTAAAACAGAGTTTGCCGCCATTCTGCGCGGGCTTTGCGCGCAGGGCAAAACCGTTGTGGTTGTTACTCACGATTTGGAATTCGCGGGCAGGTTTGCGGATAACTGTGCTTTTCTGTTTAACGGCGAAATTGTGGCAAGCGGTTCGCGCAGGGAGTTTTTCAGCGCGCTGAAAATATACACAACCGCGCTTTCGCGGCTGACTGACGGCAGGGTTATCAGCCTTGACGATGCGGAGGTCGGCGTATGAGCAAAACCTCAAAAATCATCTTTCCCGTCTGCGTTCTGCTTGCGCTTGCTGCGGCAATACTCTGGCAAATCTTTCTGGCGCAGACTGTGTCCTATTATCTGATTGCGGCGGCGGTAATGATTGCCGCGCTGCTTCCGTTTTTCATCAGCTATGAAAAATCCGCGCCCTCCGCGCGTGAGCTTTCGCTTATGGCGGTGCTGATTGCGCTTGCGGTGGTTTCCCGCGCGGTGTTCTTTTTCGTGCCCTCGTTTAAGCCGATTGCCGCGGTTGTAATTGCGGGGGCGGTGTGCCTCGGCGCCGAAAGAGGCTATATCCTCGGCGCGCTGTCAATGTTTGTCTCAAACTTTCAGTACGGGCAGGGGGTGTGGACCCCGTTTCAAATGGTGGCGCTCGGCACGGTCGGCTTCCTTGCGGGGCTGCTGTTTCAGCGCGTGCCCGCAAAGCGCCTGCAGCTTTCGGTGTTCGGCTTTGTAATCGTGTTTTTCTTTTACGGGCTGTTGGTGGACATCAGCTCCGTTCTGACTATGGCGGCGGATTATTCGCTGCAGTCAATCCTTGCAATCTATCTTGCAGGCGCGCAGTATTCGGCAATTTTCGCGGGCGCAACGGCTATTTTTCTGTTTTTGTTCGGCGAGGAATTTATAAAAAAAATAAACCGTATTATAACTAAATACGGAATTCTGGAGGGCGTTTCGGATGAGCGATGAAAATAAAGAGGAATACAAAACCGAAAGGGAACGTATTCAGGCGGAAATTAATAAAAGCGACGGCAAGCCGCAGAATAAGGACGAGCGTTTTGTAAACGCCGCATTTCTTATAGCAATTGCGGGCGTTATCACAATCGGCGCTTTTCCGTTTCTCGGGCTTTTCGGCGTGGTTTCGTCAATCGTTATGAGCTTCAGAAGCAAAAGCGGCAGGGCAGAGCTTTCCGAATTTTTTAAATGGAAAAACAGGCAGACCGTAATTGCGGCGCTAATCTCGTTTGTGCTGACTTTTTTTGACGTAATACTGTTTTTCGCCTTTAAATCAAGGTTTATGTAAATAGTTTTAAATAATTATATTACTGTAAGGGAGGGCTCTTAACCCTCCCTTTTTTTGTTGCAAAAAAATATAAACTTTTTATAAACTGATAAAAAATTATTGACAAACGATAATCTTTATGCTATATTGCAATTACAGAAACAAATTCAATTATTCAAAAAGGAGAGAATAAAAATGAAAGACAATCAGAAATCAATCAACATTTCGCTGTGGATGGTGCGCATTTTTGCCGTGCTGCTTGCAGGAATAACCGTCGGCGCTTACCCGATTTTGAAATGGTATCTTCAGACTTTTGACTGGGACAACACCCCCGAAAAGCTGATTATGCTTACAATCGGTATGTACTGCGCGCTGCCGTTTGCGTGGCTCACGCTCTATGCGCTGCACAAGCTGCTGATGAATATCCGCTCAAAGAAAATCTTTGATAACGATAACGTTAAAATGCTTGGCTTCGCGTCCGTTTCCTGCTTTGCGGTTTCCGCAATCGGTCTGGTAATTATCCTTATTTACCTGCCCAAGTTTGCAATGTCCTTCGGCATTGTAACGGTTGCCGCCTTTTTTGCGGGGCTGCTTGTGCGCGTTGTGCGAAATGTGTTTAAAGCCGCTATAGACATTAAAGAAGAAAACGATTTAACGGTTTAAGGGGAGGCGGCAAATATGGCAATTATTGTTAATGTTGATGTTATGCTTGCCAAGCGCAAAATGAGCTCGCTTGAGCTTGCATCAAGAATAGATTTAACCCCCGCTAACCTTTCAATTTTAAAAACGGGCAAGGCAAAGGCAATCCGTTTTACAACGCTCAACGCAATCTGCCGCGAGCTTGATTGCCAGCCCGGCGACAT
>CADBUK010000127.1 GCA_902797915.1 Oscillospiraceae bacterium | reverse complement strand
TCACTGCAAATCCTGCAAAGCTCCAAAATATCCTTACAGGTTGCACCGCCCCTGTTTATAACAAAGCCCGCGTGCTTTTCGCTTACCTGCGCGCCGCCGACTGTTTTGCCCTTGAGACCGCATTCCTCAATAAGCGCGCCTGCAAAATAGCCCTCGGGTCTTTTAAACGTAGAGCCTGCGCTGGGATATTCAAGCGGCTGCTTATCTTTTCGGCGGGAAAGCAAATCGTCCATTTTAGCTTTAATCTCGTCAGGATTACCCTTCGCAAGCTTCATATAAAGCCCTGTAATAATACAGCCGTTATCATAATAAGCGGAATGGCGGTAAGAAAGCTTTAAATCATCGCCCTCAAGCGTGCCCTCATTACCGTTGGAATCAATATGCTCGCATTTATAAAGCACGTCCTTCATTTCGCCGCCGTAAGCGCCTGCGTTCATAAACGCGCCGCCGCCGCAGGAGCCCGGTATGCCGTAAGCAAATTCAAGCCCCGAAAGGCTGTGCTCCAGCGCAAAGCGGCAAACCTTCATAAGCGAGGCGCCGCTTTCGGCAAAAATCACATCGTCGCCGATAAGCCTAATCTCTGCAAAATCATTTGACAGGCAGATAACCGCCGCGTTAATGCCGTTGTCAGACACAAGCAGATTTGAGCCGTTGCCTATCGTTAGCAGACGAACGCCCTCCGCCCTGCAGAGCTTAACAATATCCGCAATCTGCTGCTTAGAGGACGGATAAATCATCAGCGCCGCATTACCGCCAACCTTAAACGTTGTGTGAGCGGACATAGGCTCATTTTGCAAATATTTAATTTTATTTAATTCAAGAAAAGTAATCAGTTTTTCCAAAATATCACACCATAAATTCAGCGGAGCAAAACAACAGCTCCGCCGACAATTAATTTTATTTTACAGAGCCGAGAAGCGCCGCGCCGATAACGCCCGCGTCATTTCCAAGCTGAGCCTTCATAATCTTTGTCTGAAGCTTACTGTGGATTGAATATCTCTCAGCCTGAACATAACGGCGAAGCGGTTTCATAAGGGTTTCGCCCTCATTGCAGATACCGCCGCCTACGCAGATAATCTCCGGCTGGAGTGCGTTTACGAGGTTAATAAGACCGCACGCAACATATTTTATGTAGTTATTTACAACATTGATACCCGAAATATCACCCTTGCGCATAGCGTCAAACGCAGTTCTGCCCGAAACCTTGCCCTCTTCGGCGGCAAGCTCGTGCATTACGGAATCGGGGTCAGCGTCCATAGCAGCTTTGGTCTGGCGGATAAGCGCGGTTGCGGAAGCATAAGCCTCCCAACAGCCCTTTCTGCCGCAGGTGCAGGGCTCGCCGTCAACAACGATTACCATATGGCCGCATTCGCCGCCCGCGAAGTTAACGCCCGAAACAATTTTGCCGTCAACGATAATACCGCTGCCGACACCCGTGCCGAGAGTTACGGCAACAAAGTTTTTAGAGCCGTTGCCGCAGCCTGCATAAGCCTCGCCGAGAGCCGCACAGTTTGCGTCATTCTCAATAAATACGGGAAGCTCGCCGAGTCTGTCAATAAGCATCTGCTTTGCGGGTACGTTGTCAAAGCCGAGGTTATTGGCAAATTCAATTACGCCTTCGCCGTTTACCGTACCGGGCGTACCCATACCGATTGAGGAAATATCCTCAATTTTAACGTTTGCGTTTTCCATAGCCTCTTTGCAGACCATGGCGATATCGTCAAAAATTTCCTCTGCGGAACGCGGAGTTGCCGTAGGTGTTTTACTTTTACCGAGGATGTTGTAATTTTCATCAACAACCGCTGCAACAATATTTGTTCCGCCCAAATCAATTCCTATATTCAACATAAATTTTTACCTCCGTATTTTCATCAGGTGTTGTGCCAGATATCAAGTTCTTTTTCGTCAGGCTCCATTTCGTCCATACCAAGCTTTACCATAAGCTCCTTGGCCGCGTTGTAGCCCATCTTTTTCTGACGGTTATTCATAGCCGCCGTTTCAATAATTACCGCAAGGTTTCGCCCCGGATTGACGGGAACGATAATAACGGGAACCTTTACGTCAAGAATTTTGGTATATTCATTATCTATACCGAGCCTGTCGTAAGCCTTACCCGCCTCCCACGGTTCAAGCTGAATAACCATATCTATTTTTTCATTTTCCTTAACCGAGCCCATACCGAACAGACGCCGCGCATTGATTATGCCGATACCGCGAAGCTCAATAAAATGGCGGATATTGTTCGGCGATGCGCCGACTAAAGTATGGTCGTCGGTTTTACGGATTTCAACAGCGTCGTCAGCAATAAGACGGTGGCCGCGTTTTATAAGCTCAACCGCGGTTTCGGACTTACCCGCACCGCTGTCGCCCACAATAAGCACGCCTTCGCCGTAAACCTCACACAAAACGCCGTGCCTTGTAATTCGCGGGGCAAGGTTTGTGTTTAAAAAGCTGATAAGAGTTGCAAGAAACGGCGAGGTTTCCTCATCGGTTTTAAGAAGCGGAACTCCGTAATCCTCACAAGCCCTGACAAGATAATCGGGAATATCAAGCCCTCTTGTAATAACGGCGGCGGCAGGCTTTAAGCCAAGCCAGTAGCCAAGCGCCTTTTCACGCTCAACGGGGCTCATATTCTTTAAAAAGCCAAGCTCCGTCCAGCCGAGAATCTGAATTCGCAGGGGGTCAAAAAAATCAGTGTATCCCGCCAGAACAATTCCCGGTCTGTTTATCTCATTCGTTGTAATGAAGATTTCATCTGCATTTTTCGGAAGAAAAACGGTTTCAAGCTTATGCTCGTCGATTATCCTCTGCAGAGGAACAGAATATGAATTTGGCAAAAAAGCACCTCCTTCAAAGCTTGTATATATAAAATACCCATAATATATAGTTATTATATAATATTTTCATAGTGATAATCAATAGTTAATTAAAGAAATATTAAGAATTACTAAAATTATTGATTATGGATTTACAAAAGCAAAGCTTTATGATATATTAGCGATTGCAGGTTTTCAGCTGCAAGGAGTTTATTATGGATAACAAATTAAAGATTGCTATCGGCACGGACGCATTCCCGCCTACAACCGACGGAGTTTGCAACGTTGTTAAAAACTACGCCGAACACCTTAATAAAAGCCACTGCACCGCTTCGGTTATTACGCCGAAAAACCCCAACGCAGAAGATGAAAAGTATAATTACGAAATATTCAGATACAAAAGCTGGTTTATTCCGAGCAGGTCTGGCTACAGCATCGGCTGGCCTTTCAAAGAAAGCCTTAGTTATGAGATAATTAACAGGGGCTTTGATTTACTGCACAGCCACTGCCCTCTTGCAACAAGCTATTATTTCAGACTTGTTAACGACAAAAAGCGGATTCCCGTGGTGCTTACTTACCACACAAAATACGAATACGACTTTGAAAGAGTTATACCCACAAAGCCCGCAAAGGATTTTGCCTACAGCTTTTTGCTTAACAATATTAATTCCGCCGATGAGGTTTGGGTTACAAGCGAGGGCACTGGCGAAAGTCTGCGCAAAGTTGGCTACACGGGAGATTACGTGGTTATGCCAAACGGCTGCGATATGCCTAAACGCAGCTTCAGCGAAGACGAGATTGCCGCAATCAAGCTGGAAATGAATATTCCGCAGGATATACCCGTTTTCATATACGCAGGCAGAATGATTTGGTATAAAAACATAAGGCTTATTCTTGACGCCTGCAAAAAGCTCAAAGATATGGGCGAGGATTTCAAGCTCATAATGCTCGGCTTCGGCGATGACGAAATATTTATCCGTCATTATTACAAAAAACTCGGGTTAAGCGACCGTATTATCTGGACTAAAAAAATTACCGACAGGCAGTTAATTCAGAAATATTACGCCGTTTCCGACGTTCTGATTTTCCCGTCGGTGTTTGACACAAACGGACTTGTAGTGCGCGAGGCTGCTTCCTGCGCAACGCCGTCGCTGTTAATAAAAGACTCCTGCGCCGCAGAGGGCGTTGAGGACGGCGTTAACGGCTTTTTGTGTGAAGAAAGCGTAGACAGCATTGCGGCTAAGCTGATTGAAATTATGCACAACCGTGAGTTTATGGCAGAGGTCGGCAGAGGCGCTCAGCGTGATATTTACATCAGCTGGGAATACGCAGTCGCAAAAGCTTACGAAAGATACCAGGTTGTTATTGATAATTTTTATAAAAACGGCGAGGACAAAAAGCCTTATCAATACTTACAATTAAAACCGTGGTTCAAAAGATGAACCACGGTAGAAATAAGAAACCGCCCGAGAACTGCACAGAACCGTAAAAAGTAGACAATAGAAAAAACAGCCCCCCTATGGTAGAATAAAAGAAACTATCATAGGGGGGTATATTTATG
>CADBUK010000126.1 GCA_902797915.1 Oscillospiraceae bacterium | reverse complement strand
TCTTGTTGAACATAACCGCCTTTGCAATGTTGCCCACAAGCTTTGTAAACATTCTTTTGCTGTCAGAACCGGGGAACGGCTCGTTCATAAGGTCAAATCCAAACAGAGCGGGGGAGTCGCCGTAACGCTTTGCAAGCATTTGCCAAAGGTCACAATATCTGTCCTGCAAGCCCTTGCCCTCAACCAAATCGTTGTTCCAGAAATGGTCAAAAGACCTATGCACCCATTTGCCGAAGAAATAACCGTCAGCCCAAACGAAAATCGGCATTCGCGGTTTTGCGCCGTCGGTAATAACAGCCCATTCGGGAGCGCCGTCGCCAACGCTTTTTCCGCCGTTGCCCGAGTAAATATCCTGGTGCATATCAAGCAGAATATATACGCCGTATTTTTCGGCAAGTTCAAAAATTCTGTCTATGGACTGCAGGTAAACCTCGTTGTACTGCTCCATTACAGGCTCAAGATTTTGCCAGGTAACAGCAAGGCGTATGATGTCAAAGCCGTGAGCCCTGTACTTTTTAAAGAATTCCTCGTCCAGATTGTAACGGAATTCCTTTGAGTCAATCTGCTTATCGTCAATGTTCATACCGTTAAAAATGCGCGTGCGACCCTTAGAGTCAACAAATCGCATTTCTTGAGTAATAATCTTTTCCATTTTTATACCCCTTAAAAACAATTCAGTTTTATGATACTTTATAAATATTTATAAGTCAATAACTAATATATAATATTTTCCGTTGACAATCGTTTCACATTATGATAATATTTTTTTGAAATAAGGGCCTGTAGCTCAGCTGGGAGAGTGCTGCGTTCGCAATGCAGAGGTCGAGGGTTCGATCCCCTTCAGGTCCACCATTCGGGGCATTAGCGCAGTTGGGAGCGCACTACACTGGCAGTGTAGGGGTCAGGGGTTCAAGTCCCCTATGCTCCACCAAAAAACATCCAAAGGGTTTCCCTTTGGATGTTTTTTTGTTTTATTCAAATATTTCGTTATATCTTTCAGCCCATTCGGTTACTTCTTTTCTGCAGTAGTGCTCGGGTATTTTTGATGATATTGATGACAGCCTGCCTAAATCCGTAACTAAATTTGCAAGCAGGGTGGAAAGGTTTCTGTCCTTAATAACAGCAACTGCCTTCTTAATCAGCGAAGCGTCGGGCTGAAATCCGTTTGACGAAATTGCAAGGTCGTCGATTGTCAGCAGTTGGTTGTCAAACGCGTTGTCTATTTCCTCTGCGGTCAGCTTGGGCAGTAAACAGCGCACAAGCGCCATTTTTGCCATAGTAAATCCAACCTCACGGAAATATCTTAGTTCGTAATCCCAAAGCGTTTCGGCTGAATAAGTTTCTGTTTTGTCGCTGATAATAACGTCGGCAAGTATTCCTGCCGCTTTAAAAGAATTTGAAATGCCTGAGCCAATCAGAGGCATTGTCATAAACGCGCTGTCTCCGATTGCGGCATAGCCGTCCGCAACCATTATTGCAAGGTTCTGGCGCACGGGTATTTCCGCCATATGTCCTCCTCGCAGAACTTTGTCGCCGAGGGCGGGATTGTTTTTCTTAAAAAATTCAACCCTTTCCTTCGCTTCTTCAAGGCTGAAGGGCTCAAATTCTCCAAGCAGAATGTCGGTGTAACACTTGTCGCCTATAACCCAGCCGATGCCCATTCTTCCGTTCGGAATAAGATAAACTTTGTACTTGTGAAATGCCTCCTGCTTCTTCTCGTAAAGAGCGCGGTAAACGTAAAACTTTTCGTTTGCCTCGGTTTCCTTTTGTATTGCGAGGCAGTCGGGCAAGCCCTTTCTTATTACTGAATTACAGCCGCACGCGTCAATAACCAAATCTGCGTACTGGTCTTTTTTCGCGGTTTTAATGCCTATAACTCTGTCGCCCGCAAGTAACGGAGCGTTAATCTGAGCTTTAAATTTAAACTTTACTCCTGCATCTTCCGCGTTTTCAATCAGCAGCCTGTATAAATCCTTTCGCTCCATTTTTACCGTAAGCTCTTCGGGCGGTAAATCCTGAGTGATTATAGTGTTTTCAGACGGGGGAACGAAGGTGATGTTAGTGCTTTTTTTATATGTGCTTTTGTCGGGCAGCGGAAGCTGAGCCGCTTTAAGCGAGTCAAGGTCAAAGGTGTCGGGCCAGTCGTAGCCCATATCAGCCCTTGAATTTTTTTCATAAACGGTAACGTCAAAGCCTGCGCGGGCAAGTATTGCCGCCGCTGCAATACCGCCGTGGCCGCCGCCTGCAATAATTATTCTTTTAGACATATTATCACTCCTGCTGATATTTTACATCAATAAAAATATAAAATCAATGAACATATTCTAAATGTTTCTTGAACAGTTAATATGTTTGTGTTATAATATTATCAAACTTTTTAAGGAGATATGTATATGAAAAAAGTGCCATGGCTGTTCGCCTCAATTTTAACAGCAGTGCTTCTTGCGTGGGTTTCCGCAATTTCTTTTATGATGTATAAGGTTTTTGTTAACCCGCCTAAGAGCGACAGGGAAAACCCACAGCCCGGCAGATTTTTTGACGACGACCTTGCCGACGCTACCAAGGAAACCGACGACGCAATTATTAGATTACGGGAAAATTATAATCCCGAGGAGGTTAGCATTACTACTGACGACGGATTAACGCTTCCCGGTTATTTCTATATAAATGAAAATAAAACCGAAAACACATTTATCTGCGTACACGGTTATAATACAAACAGTGATTTTGCCTTTGCCGCAATGGTTGAGCCTATACTCAACGCGGGTTATAACTGCTTCCTTGTTAATCATCGCCATTTCGGCGGTCACGAGGGCAAATTCACGGGCTTCGGTATTCTTGAAAAGAATGAGCTTATTAAGTGGATTGATTGCGTTAATTCATATTTCCCGAACGGCAAAATTCTTCTTTACGGTACTTCAATGGGCGCCGCTACCATTATGCAGGCGTCTGACCAGGATTTGCCTAATGTTGTCGGCGTTATTGAGGATTGCGGCTTCACAACCTGTTATGATGAGCTTAGTTATCTTATGCGCTCAGTTGTTAAGATTCCGACAAAGCCCGTCATCAGCAGCCTCGGCGTGCTTACTAAGGCTTTTCTTGATTTGGACATTAAGGCTTCGGATTCCAGAGAAGCGCTTAAAAATACCAAATATCCGTTCCTGTTCATTCACGGCGGCAGGGACAATTTTGTTCCAACCGAAATGGTTCAGGAATGTTATGACGCCTGCGGCAGCGAGGATAAAAAGCTTATTATTTACGATGAAGCAAGGCACACTCAGTCCCATTTCAAATATCCCGAAAAATACGAAAAGGATATCTTTGAATTCGCAGAAAGAGTGTTTAATAAATAAAATTCAAATATAAAAAGTAAGGACTTCTTCGTTTGAAGAAGTCCTTGTTTATTGTGTATTAATCTTCTGCGGCTTCAACTGCTTCTTTAATCCACTCCTCGTCGTCTGGCGTTGATTCGCCGTGCTTAACCTGCGTAATAACCGCAAGTCCGAGTGTGAACATTATTGAGCAGAACAGGAACATAAAGTTGTAGTTGTCGTTAAATAAGCCTATCAGCAAGCCGCAAAGGATGGGACCCGTAATCGCGGCGGAGAAGGTTGCCGTGTAGTAGTAACCCGTGAACGTGCCGACGTAATCTCTGCCGCCGATTGCAAGCACAAGGGGCAGGGTGTTGATGTTGATACATCCAACCGCCGCACCGCCGACTACAAGCGCAATCCAAAGCGTAATCCAGGTAAACATCCTGTTGTTGATAATCTGCGAAACCGCAAGGTAAATCGCAAACATAACAACAATAACGATTAAGCCTATCATAATGTTTTTTTTTCTGCCGAGCTTTCTGCCCATAGCGCCCGCGGGAATACCGAAGGCGGCAAGGGATACGGCAAACACAGCCATCATCAGCGTTGAGTAAATCGGTTTAACGTTAAGCGTGTCAAGCGCAAAGTTAGTGAAGTTCGGCACGATTGCTTCCGTTGCGTTGTTAATTAAGAACAGCGCGGCAAGCATTACAAGCAGGCTCTTTCTTTCAGCCTTTGAAATCGGCAAATCCTTAATTTTAATCTTTGCCTGCTTATTGTCCTTCGTTTCAATAACAATGTCTTTTGAAAGGTCGTTTTGCTTGTTTTTTTTGTAGAATATAATCAGAATACCGAGGCAGAGTAAAGTAATAACAGCCGCAACAACAAAAACGGGAGTGTAGTTAACGTATTCAACAGGAGTTTTTGCAACCTTTTGAGCAACAAGCTCTGCTTTGGTGCCTGCGCTTGAAAAGCTTGTGCCGTTAAAATAAAGCGAGTCTCTGCCCGAAGCAATGAAGTTG
>CADBUK010000125.1 GCA_902797915.1 Oscillospiraceae bacterium | reverse complement strand
TGAATTACAACGGCGGTGCCTGAGGCTGAAACCATAAGCATTGTGCCGCCCTCGCCGAGAGTTTCATAATCAACCTTAACTCCCACAACTGCGTTTGCACCCATTTGATAAGCGCGCTGCTCCATCTCTCTGATTGCATTTGTGCGGGCGTTAATTAACTCCTCCTCATAGCCTGCGGAGCGTCCGCCGACAAGGTTTCTGATTGAGGCGCCGAAATCCTTAATAAAGTTTACGCCCTCAATAACCTCGCCGAAAACCAAGCCCTTGTACTCAATAATCGTTCCGTTCTGAACGGTTGGTGTTGTTACGCAAATCATATTTTCTCCTTTATTCTGCAATTATTCGGCGCCTTCCACGCTGCCGAAATCAATGATGGTTCCTGCGCTTCCGCTGACTTTGGGAAGCTCGCCGTTCCATTTTTCAATCTTTTTGTTTTCAATAACGGCGTCTGTTAAGCTCTGGCTGATAACTCTGTTTGCCTCAGCCTCGCCCTCTGCCCTGATTTTGATTGCTTCCGCCTCTGCCTCCGCATTTGTAATAGCGGTCTGCTTTTCGGTTTCCGCTTTAAGAAGCTGCTGCTGTGCAACCTGCTTTTCCTCAATAGCGGTAATAAACGCGTCTGAGAAATCAAAATCAATAATATTTACGTCGGTTACATAAAGCCCGATATTATTGAGTTTTTCGTTAAGCCCCGTAACAAGCCCCTCCGAAATCAGAACGCGGTTTGTTACGCTTTCCTCTGCGGTATAGGTTGCGGTAATCGCCTTTAACACCTCGTTAACCGCAGGCACAACAAGCACTGTTTCATAATCGGCGCCTATGTTTTTGTAAATGCTGTAGCTTTTTGAGGTGTCAACACGGTAGTTGATTGCAAGCACTGTGTTTACGCTCTGCAAATCCTTTGAAAACGCCTCCGTGTTTACCTCTAATTTTCTGATACGGTTGTCAATTTTTACAACCTTCTGAATAAACGGGATTTTTGTGTGAATACCCTCCTGCAACACACCCTCGTTAACCTTGCCAAGCGTTACTACAACGCCCGTGTGGCCTGCGTCAACAACAACAAACGTGTTTGCAAGCACTACTATAAGCGCAAGAACGGCTGCGATAATTGCAACAATCCTTTTTGTTGCCTTGGGCATATTTACATTGCTGTTTACTGAATCTACTTTCATTTCTCTCCTCTTGCCTGATTATCAGGCTTTCATCTCTTTAAACAATTTTTCCGCACGCTGCTTAAACTGCGCAGCGGTGTGGGCGTAAACCATAACCGTTAATGCCGATTTAAGCCTTTCCCCTGCATTTTCAGCCGTTGAGGTATAGTCGGAAACAACCTCCTCAACAAGACTCGGAATTTCATCAACCGAAAGCGCGCTTATATTACATCGCCCTATGATTTCGCAAAAGTAATCGTAAAGCCTTTCCTCTGAAATAATGTCGTCGCTTTCATCATCGGCGCTGCCGTTAATCAACGCCATAAGCTCGCCGATACTTTCAAGCCGCATACTGTCACGAAGGGAGGAAATCAAGAGTATTCTTGCAAGCTGCCTTTCGTGGTATTTTTTCTGAACAGGGTGCGCAACAAAGCCGCGCTTAACCCAGTTTTGAATGGTTGAAGCCTCAAGCCCCGTAATTGCGCAGACCTGACTGAGCGTTAAGCCGTCGGTTGCTTTGATTAGCGGAATAAACATTGCAAACATTCCGCCTTGCTCTGAATACGGCAATGTAGTGCCGGGTATGTTATTTTCAGACATCTTTGTTCCCTCCTTTCAAGTTTACCTGATTATATCACAAGTTCATTTGACTGTCAATAATAATCAGCCGAATTTTACAAATCCGTAATAATTATCGCCTCAAGACGACGAATTTTTAAAAATATGGTTAAAAATAATTTTTTCTCTTGAACAAGCAGGGAGAATTATATATAATAGATGCGGTATAAATTATTTTATATTAACTAAAGCAAAGGAGTAAACAACAATGATTTATTCACATGAAGTTGAAATGATGTGCCCCGTTGCTCAGGGCGTTGCTCACGGCGCTGCTCCGATTCCGGAGGAGGCAAAGTGGGTTAAGGCAAAGGAAATCAAAGACATTTCCGGCTTCACTCACGGCATTGGCTGGTGCGCACCTCAGCAGGGTACCTGCAAGCTTACCCTTAACGTTAAGGAAGGCGTTATTCAGGAAGC
>CADBUK010000124.1 GCA_902797915.1 Oscillospiraceae bacterium | reverse complement strand
CGATAATGTTGCGGATTTCTGCCTTGCTCCCGAGGATGTTGACGAGGCGTATATTGCCTCTGCAAAGGCAATTGTAATCAGCGGCACTGCGCTTGCACAGAGCCCGAGCCGCGAGGCTTGCCTTAAAGCGATGATGCTTGCAAAGCAGAATAACGTTCGCATTATTTTTGATATTGACTACCGCGAGTACACCTGGAAATCTGCCGATGAAATTGCTGTTTACTACAGCCTTGTTGCGCAGAATGCAGATGTAATTATGGGCTCGCGCGAGGAGTTTGATTTAACCGAGGGTATCGTAGGCGTTAAGGAAAGCGACCCCGAGTCCGCAAGGTACTGGCAGTCCTTCGGCGCTTCAATCTGCGTTATCAAGCACGGCAAGGAAGGCTCAACAGCTTACACAAATGACGGCAAGTTTTACACCATCAAGCCCTTCCCGGCTGTTAAGCTCAAGGGCTTCGGTGGCGGCGACGGTTACGGCTCGTCCTTCCTTTACAGCTTGCTTCAGGGCAAGGAAATTATTGACTGCCTTGAATTCGGCTCAGCTTCCGCTTCAATCCTTATTTCCGCTCACAGCTGTTCTGACGCTATGCCTACGGCTGACGAGGTTGCGCAGTTTATTAAGGAAAGCAAGGAAAAGTACGGCGAAATGGTAGCCCGTGCATAAAATCGGGCAAAAGCGCGCAAAATTATTGTTAAATGTACATTGAAATAATTTTGCCGTTTTTATCAGCCTAAACGGCATTGTTGTTGATTTTTAGCAGGAACTTACGGTTCCTGCTTTTTTGCGTTTTTTTGGTTATTATGATGAAAATGTATTAATAACATATATTCTTGTTAATTTTTATTGACTTTATGTCTTATATTATTTATAATATCTATAATAATTATTTAAAATGGGGGAGAGCAACAATGTACAAAAAGTTTTTTAAACGCTTTATTGATATTGTGCTTTCCCTTTTTGGTTTAATACTTGCTTCGTGGCTGTATTTAATAATCGTTATCGCAATCAAGATTGACGACCCGGGCCCTGCGCTTTTTACTCAGGACAGAATCGGGATAAATAAAAAGCATTTTACGCTTTACAAATTCCGCAGTATGAAAATGTCCACCCCGCATGACACCCCGACGCATATGCTTGAAAATCCGGAGCAGTACATAACCCGCGTCGGCAAGTTCCTGCGGAAAAGCTCGCTTGATGAAATTCCTCAGCTCTGGAACATTTTAAAAGGCGATATGAGCATAATCGGTCCCCGTCCTGCTCTGTGGAATCAGTTTGATTTGATTGAGGAAAGGGATAAGTACGGCGCAAACGACGTTCGCCCGGGTCTTTCAGGCTGGGCGCAGATACGCGGCAGGGACGAGCTTGAGATTGAGGATAAGGCGCGGCTCGACGGCGAATATATTGAGCGAATGAGCTTCCTGTTTGACTGCCGCTGCTTCTTCGGCACGGCAATTGGCGCTCTCCGCGGGGACGGCGTAGTTGAAGGCGGCACGGGCGAGATTAATAAACAGGAAAATCAGAATAAAGAATATATCAATAAATAAACCCATTGATGAGGGCGGAATGAAAAAAATTCTTATTACCGGTGCAAACAGCTATATCGGCACCTCGTTTGAAAATTACATAAATGAGAATTATGCCGACCGATATTCTGTTGACACGGTTGATATGGTTGACGGCGCGTGGCGAGAAAAATCCTTTGCAGGTTATGACGCAGTTTTCCACGTCGCAGGCATTGCCCATTCGGATTCCGGTAAGCTTACTGAAGAAAAAAAACGCCTCTATTATTCCGTTAACACAGACCTCACGGTTGAAACGGCAAAGAAAGCAAAGGCGGACGGCGTCGGGCAGTTTATTTTTATGTCAAGCGCAATTGTTTACGGCAACAGTGCTCCGATAGGAAAGCAGAAGATAATAGACAAAAACACTCCGCTTACCCCCGCTAACGCTTATGGCGACAGTAAGGTTCAGGCTGAAAAAGGAATTCTGCCGCTTGCTGACGATATGTTTAAGGTTGTTGTTTTAAGGCCGCCGATGATTTACGGCAGGGGTAGCAAAGGTAATTATCCGCTGCTTTCAAAATTTGCACAGAAGCTTCCGTTTTTTCCTTATGTGAAAAATGAACGCTCAATGCTGTATATTGAAAATCTGGCGGAATTTGTTCGCCTGATGATAGAGAATAACGAAAACGGAATTTTCTTCCCGCAGAATGACGCGTATTCGAATACGTCAGAAATGGTAAAAGCCATTGCGGATGCTCACGGTAAAAATCTTTGCCTTGTAAAAGGCTTTTCGTGGGCGCTGAAAATTATGAGTCATATTACGGGACTTGTTGATAAAGCTTTCGGCAATCTCTGCTATGATATGGCAATCAGCGAATATAAAGAAAACTACAGGCTGTTCAATCTTGAGGAAAGCATCAAAAAAACAGAAAGCCCCTCCGATAAGAAAAAAGTACTGATTTTAGTTAATCACAATGTGGTTATTTATAATTTCCGAAAAGAATTAGTGCAAAGGCTTGTGGCAGAGGGCTATGAGGTATATCTGTCCTGTCCGCAGGGCAACCGAATTGCCGAGCTGCAGTCGATGGGCTGTAAGTTTATTGAAACGGACGTTGACCGCAGAAGTAAAAATCCTTTAACGGATTTGAAGCTTATGAGCCATTACAAAAAAATGATGAAAACCGTTTGTCCGGATATTGTTTTGTCCTATACAATCAAGCCGAACATTTACGGCGGCATAGTTGCAAGGAAATATAAAATTCCCCAGCTTGCAAATATCACCGGTTTGGGAACTTCCATTGAAAATGGCGGATTTTCCTCAAAGATAATGCTTGCCCTTTATAAATTCGGATTGAGGGATACAAAAACGGTTTTCTTTCAAAACCAAAGCAATCTTGATTTTTTCACGCAAAAGGGCATTGCACATAATAATTCCACACTTCTTCCCGGCTCGGGCGTTAATCTTGAAGAATTCAGTTATGAACCTTATCCCCCGTATAACGGAAAAACAGTGCTTCTTGTAATCGGCAGAATGATGCGGAATAAGGGCACGGGTGAAATTCTTGAAGCAGCAAGAGAATTGAAAGCAAAGCACAATGATTTGATAATCCGATTTATCGGGTTTGCCGATGACGATTGGGAAACAATTATTGAAAAGGCAAACAGCGACGGAATAATTGAATATCTAGGCAATCAGACCGATGTCCATTCGTTTATAAAAGATAGTCACGCAACGCTTATGGCTTCGTATCACGAGGGTATGAGTAATGTGCTTCTTGAAACGGCTGCAACAGGCAGACCGATAATAGCAACGGATATTCCGGGCTGCAGGGAGACTTTTGATGACGGAGTTTCGGGAATTGCGTTTCAGCCGAAAAATACGGATGGTTTAATTCGGGCGGTTGAAGAATTTTTAAGCCTGCCGTATGAACGCCGCGCAGAAATGGGCAGGGCATGCAGAGCCAAAGTGGAAAAGGAATTTGACAGAAACATTGTTGTTAATGAATATTTAAAGGCAATAGAAAAAGAGGTACTATGATGTTTACAAATCTTTATGAAAAATTATTAGCAAAAGAAGAAAAACTCTCACTGGTCGGTCTCGGCTATGTGGGTATGCCGATTGCGGTTGCGTTCGCACGCAAGATTGACGTTGTCGGCTTTGACCTTAACGCTGCAAAAATTGAGCTTTACAAGAATGGCGTAGATCCCACCAACGAGGTCGGCGATGAGGTTATCAAATCAACTGCTGTTGAGTTTACCGCTGATGAAACCAAGCTTCGTGAGGCAAAGTTTCACATCGTTGCGGTTCCAACGCCTGTTAATGATGACCACACACCCGATTTAACTCCTGTTGAAGGCGCTTCGGAAATCCTCGGCAGAAATCTTACAAAGGGCAGCGTTGTTGTTTTTGAGTCAACCGTTTATCCGGGCGTTACCGAAGACGTCTGCGTTCCTATTCTTGAACGTGAGTCGGGTTTAAAATGCGGCGTTGATTTCAAAATCGGTTATTCGCCTGAACGCATTAACCCAGGCGACAAGGTGCACAGACTTGAAACCATAACCAAAATCGTTTCGGGTATGGACGAGGAAAGCCTTGACGTTATTGCAAAGGTTTATGAGCTTGTTGTTGAGGCGGGCGTTCACCGTGCGGAAAGCATCAAGGTTGCGGAGGCTGCAAAGGTTATCGAAAACAGCCAGCGCGATATTAATATCGCGTTTATGAACGAGCTTTCAATTATTTTCAATAAGATGGGTATTGATACTCAGTCAGTCCTCAGGGCTGCGGGCACGAAGTGGAATTTCCTTAACTTCTATCCCGGTCTTGTTGGCGGTCACTGCATCGGCGTTGACCCGTATTACCTTACATACAAGGCGGAGATGCTCGGTTATCACAGCCAGATTATTCTGTCAGGAAGACGTATTAACGACGACATGGGTAAGTACGTTGCAGAGAATGTGGTTAAAAAGCTTATCGAGGCGGACAAGCCCGTTAAAAACGCGGCGGTTGCAATACTCGGCTTTACGTTCAAGGAAAACTGCCCCGATACCCGTAACACAAAAATTATCGATATTGTTAGTGAACTCAAGGAATACGGCATTACGCCCGTTATTGCCGACCCTGCCGCAGACGCAGACGAGGCTAAAAGGCTTTACGGTATTGATTTCGTCAGCGTTGACAGCATTAAGAATATGGACGCGGTTATTCTCGCAGTTGCGCACGAGCAGTTCAAGAGCCTTTCAATGAACGATATTAACAGATTCTACGGCGACGGCAAAAAGATTATGATTGACATCAAGGGCCTGCTTAACAGAAAAGAATATGAAGCAGCAGGCTATAAATACTGGAGGCTGTAATGGGCTATAGCGAATTAAAATTTCCCGAAAACTCGCTTTTTCTTGTAACGGGCGGAGCAGGGTTCATCGGTTCAAATCTGTGCGAGGCAATTCTCAACCTCGGTTATAAGGTGCGCTGCCTTGACGATTTGTCAACAGGCAAGCAGGCGAACGTGGATTTGTTTATTGATAATCCTGATTATGAGTTTATCAAGGGTGATATTAAGGATTTGGACACCTGTATGAAAGCCTGCGAGGGCGTTGATTATGTGCTTAATCAGGCGGCGTGGGGCAGTGTTCCCAGAAGTATTGAAATGCCGCTGTTCTATTGTGCAAACAATATTCAGGGCACTCTTAATATGCTTGAGGCTGCAAGACAGCAGGGCGTTAAGAAATTTGTTTACGCTTCATCCTCTTCGGTTTACGGTGATGAGCCCAATCTTCCCAAGAAAGAGGGCAGAGAGGGCAATCTGCTTTCCCCGTATGCGGTTTCAAAGCGCGCGGATGAGGAATGGGCAAAGCAGTACACAAGGCATTACGGGCTTGATACTTACGGACTGCGTTATTTCAACGTGTTCGGCAGACGTCAGGACCCGAACGGAGCTTACGCGGCGGTTATTCCGAAATTCATTAAGCGGCTGCTTGACGGCGAAACGCCGACCATTAACGGCGACGGCAGACAGAGCCGCGATTTCACATACATTGAAAATGTTATTGAGGCAAATCTTAAAGCCTGCCTTGCACCGAGCGAGGCAGCGGGCGAAGCGTTCAACGTTGCATACGGCGGCAGGGAATATCTGCTTGACATTTATTACGGTTTAACCGAAGCGCTCGGGCTTGACGTTGAACCAAATTTCGGCCCTGACCGCGCAGGCGACATAAAACACAGCAACGCCGATATAAGCAAGGCAAAGGAGCTTCTCGGCTATGACCCCGAATGGAGCTTT
>CADBUK010000123.1 GCA_902797915.1 Oscillospiraceae bacterium | reverse complement strand
GCATTTTGCTCCCCTCCTTTCAACTTAATTATTTAATACTTACTTGCAGTAAAGCTCGCAAATTGTTTCGGGAATATATTTTTTAATGAAATCGCTTTTTGCGGCAGCCGCCTTTGCCTCGCTTAAAGACTGCGGCAGCATTTCAAATTTTGAAAGCGTTTCCTCGTCGGCGGTATAAAGATTAAAATCCGCAACGTAGGGCAAATCAATATTGTTCTGAATTCCGTAAAGCCCCGAATAAATCATAAGCGCAAACGCAATATAAGGATTTACAGACGGGTCGGCGCTGCGAAGCTCCGCCCTTTTATACTGACCCACTGCTGCGGGAATTCGCACAAGCTGGGAGCGGTTTTCGCTTGACCAAGAAACGTAGCGCGGCGCCTTGTTGTTGCCGAGACGGGCGTAGGATTTTTCGGTAGGATTAAGAAACGCCGTCATATCAACAGCCTTGTTAAGCACGCCCGCAATCATATACGGCATAATATTATCCAAGCCCTCGTCCGATTTTACGGAAACGTTGATGTGGAAGCCGTTGCCGGGCTTATCGTCAAGCGGTTTGGGAGAGAAATCGGCAAAAAGTCCGTTCCTGTGCGCAACCGTGCTTACAACCGTCTGCAAAGTCATAACGTTATCGGCGGCGGCAAGCGGGTCGGAGTATCTGAAATCAATTTCATTCTGCCCCGGTCCTTCTTCGTGGTGGGAGCTTTCGGGCGAAATGCCCATCTGCTCTAAAGTCAGGCAGATTTCGCGGCGGATATTCTCGCCCCTGTCAAACGGCGCCAAATCCATATACCCCGCTTTATCGTAGGGGATTTTAGTGGGCTCGTTATTTTCGTCAAGCTTAAAGAGATAGAATTCCTGCTCGGCGCCGAAATAAAAATTATAGCCCGCTTTCTCCGCGTCCGCAACGGCGTTTTTAAGCAGCGTTCTTGTGTCGCACTCAAACGGTCTGCCGTCAGGGTAGGTTATGCTGCAAAACATTCTGACAACCTTTCCCTGCTCGGGACGCCAGGGAAGAATTGTAAGCGTATCGGCATCCGGATGAAGCAATAAATCCGAATGAACCTCATCGCCGAAGCCCGCAATCGCAGAGCCGTCAAGCGCAATTCCGTAACCGAAGGCACGTTCAAGCTCGTCCGCCATAATGGAGATGTTTTTCTGCCTGCCCCAGACGTCGCAAAACGCAAGGCGGACAAATTTTACATCCTCCTCAATCGCAAACTGAATTACATCATCCTTTGTATAGTTCATTGTATATACCCTTCTTTCGTTTGTAACCAGATAAATAAAAAATACGCCCATAATATGCAGAAAATTCCGCATAAAATGAACGCCTTTGCTCATACAATTATAATATAATACAGCGGTGGCATTGTCAAGAAAAAAAGTAAAAAAAGGGCTTGACAAACGTTTGAAATTAGTGTAACATCATTAACTGTAAAGGCAACGGGGTCTTTGAGTGATGTGCTCAAAGACTCCGTTTTTTTAATTACATAACTAATTTAGGCAAAGGCGTCTTTAATGTATTTTTATACACTAAAGGTGCCGTTTTTTTATGCCGAAAGGAAGGGAAACTATTATGTCTTACGTTGATGAAGTCCTTGAATTTCTCAACCGCAGGGACGGCAATGAGCCCGAATTCCTGCAGGCGGTAAGCGAGGTTTTTGATTCACTTCGCCCCGTTATTGATGCAAACGAAGAAAAGTACAGAAGAATTGCGCTGCTTGAAAGGCTTGTTGAGCCCGAAAGAATTTTGCGTTTCAGAGTTCCGTGGATTGACGACAACGGTCAGGTTCACGTTAACCGCGGCTACCGCGTTCAGTTCAACTCTGCTATTGGTCCTTACAAGGGCGGTTTAAGACTGCACCCGAGCGTAAACCTCGGCGTTATTAAATTCCTCGGTTTTGAGCAGATTTTCAAAAACTCCCTAACAGGCTTGCCCATCGGCGGCGGTAAGGGCGGCTCTGACTTTAACCCCAAGGGTAAGAGCGACAGAGAAATTATGATGTTCTGCCAGAGCTTTATGACCGAGCTTTGCAAGATTATCGGCGAAAACACCGACGTTCCTGCAGGCGATATCGGCACGGGCACAAGAGAAATCGGCTATATGTTCGGCCAGTACAAGAGAATTCAGGGCAGATATGAGGGCGTTCTTACAGGTAAAGGACTT
>CADBUK010000122.1 GCA_902797915.1 Oscillospiraceae bacterium | reverse complement strand
TTTTAGTGGGCAGTGGTCAGTTGTCAGTGGTCAGTGGGCAGAGGGGGCGTTTTGCCCTTAATTGTCTGAAGCGCCTGTTACATAATACCATTCAATAACGTCGCCGTCTTTAAGGACGTATTTGTTGCAGGCGGTCATAGGCTTTGTGTCGTTAACGCGGTACATCCATCCGCTGCCGCCGCCGCAATCCATTTCGTTAAGCCCGCCGATGCCTCTGATATAGGTCGGGCGGTCATAGTTGAGCGAAACACCCTGTGAGGAGCTGACAGCCTTCAGCACGTCAAAAACCGTGGCTCCCTCCTCCGCCGTATAGCTTACGGGAGAAATAATAACGCCGCTCGCCGGCGCCCTGTCGCTGCCGTATTTCACTGCGTTATGGCAGGTTACGGAAATTGTGACCGTAATCTTATTCGTTGCGGTAGTCGGCTTTTCGGTAGTGGTAGTCTGCTTTGCGGTGGTGGTTTGCTTTGCCGTAGTCTTCCCCGCCTCCGCAGAGGTCTGCGCCTTAGCGGTGGTTTTGCCTGCCGAGGTGCTTTCCTCCCCTTGCGTTTGAGCTTCTGCGGTCGTGCTTTGAGCCGTAGTTGCTTCGCTTTCGGTCTGAGTTTCCGTAAGCTGCGTTATTGAGTTAGGTTCGGTTGAATTTTCTTTTTTTTCGTTATGCGCCTGCACGCCGATTGCAACCGAGCATACGGCAAGCAGCACGCAAAGAATTATAATAATCTGTTTTCGTTTCATAGAAGCAATAATAACATATTCCGCAAAATTTGACAACAGGCAATTGCGGTTATATAATACTAACTGCATTGAGAGAAAATACTGCTGTTTTCTCACGGGGAACACGGTGCAAATCCGTGACAGCTCACTCTACTGTAAGCGCTACAAGGCTCTGTATGCCACTCTTGAACATTTCTTGGGGAAGGCGGAGCCGAGGCTCGACGCGCAAGTCAGGATATCCGTTTGAGGTGCAAATACTATTACGGTGAGGTAATTGGAATGAAGAGAATTTTAGCAGTGCTCCTTGCGGTAACGCTGGTTATGTCCGCTTCCGTAACGGCGTTCGGAGCAAACATCAAAGATGTGGAGGCGGTGCAGAAGTCCGCCGCAGAGTATATTGCAAAGCAGTATGAGGAAAGCGGCTTCACAGTTAACGGTTCAAGATATTTTGAACACGTAATCAACGCCGGAGTTGACGTCAGCGGCTATGTTGACGGCTATTTTGAGAACGCGCTCAGCACCCTTGAAGGCGCGCAGAGCTCTATGGACAACGCCGTGCAGATAATCTCCGTGTGCAACGCTCTGGGCGAATACCCCGAGGGCTTTGACAAGGAGGACGCAGTTGCACTGCTGTCCGAAAGCAACCCGGTGATTTACAGTCCGTACAACTACGTGCCCGCAATTCGCCTTTGCATTAGCTTTGGTTTGACCCAAAAAGCGGCAGACTACGCAGAGGCGCTTGCCGCAACCTATGTTGAGGACAAGGGCCCGAATTTTTGGGGTAGCGAGGACTGGATTTCCGGCGACGATGTTGCAACCTTCATACTTGCGCTGGCGCCTGTTGCGGACAAATATGAAACATTAATTGACAACGCCCTTGAGGTGCTGGAAACCTATTACAGCGAGGACGGCTATATCAACACCTACACCGGCGCTAACACAGACACCACCGCCCTTGCGCTGGCGGCATACTGCGCGGTTGACAACAAGGATAAGGCGGACGAAATATACGAAACGCTGATTAAGAATTTCTACGACAGCGAAGCGGGCTGCTTTAAGGCGGATTACGACGAGGTGTACGCAACCGCCGACGCGCTTACCGGCATTGAGGAATACCTGAGCTACGCCGATTACTACTTCGGCTGGCAGTACCTGGACGGCAGCTGGTATTACTTTGACGATAACGGCGACGCGGTTAAGGGCTGGCTTTACGACGGCGGCAAATGGTACTACCTGAGCAACAGCAACGGCGCAATGCAGGCAAGCAGCTGGATTAAAACGAACGGCACCTGGTACTACGTCAGCAAAACAGGCGCTATGCAGACAAGCAGCTGGATTAAAACAAACGGCACACGCTACTACGTAAACGCAAGCGGCGCGTATGTTAAATAATAAAAGGCTACCCTTGGGAGAGCCTTCGTAAAGAAGGTTCTCCCAATTAAATTAATCCTTGCGGAGCAATTTCACTTTTGCGAAGCAAAAATTTAGCTCGTGCAAAGCACGAATTTCACTAAAAAAGAGAGGCTCACGCCTCTCTTTTTTATTCCTCAATATGTTCAATTCCGCAGTCGATAATCGTTTTAACGTGGTCGTCCGCAAGGGAGTAAATAATCTGCTTGCCGTCGCGCTTATACTTAACAAGGCGGCTTTGCTTTAACAGGCGCAGCTGATGTGAAACCGCCGTCTGCGAAACGCCGACCTCGTTTGAAAGCTCTGTTACGTTAAGCTCCCTTTCAAAAAGCGAGCAAAGAATTTTAACTCTTGTGGAGTCGGAAAAAACCTTAAACAAATCCGCAAGGTCATAAACCATTTCTTCATCAAGCATTGTAGTCACCTCAAATAACGTGTTATAAAAAGTATAAATAAAACGCGCGGTTTTGTCAACATAATTAAGTTGCGCGCACGCGCGATTTATGATAAAATAAATTATCAGAATTATTGCGGGGAGTGAGAAGCTTGAAAAAAACGGGCGTTGCGGCGGCGGTTTTCGGAATTATATGCAACTTCGGGCTGTTTCTTGCAAAGCTTTACGTTTCAATCAGCAGTTCCTCGCTTGCGATTTACTGCGACGCGGTAAATAATTTTCTGGACGTTTTTTCCTGCCTGCTTGCGCTTTTAACCTTCGCGCTGATTGCGAGGCTGGCGGAACGCAAGTCCCTTCGCGCGCAAAGCCTGTGCGCCTTTGTTATAAATCTTGTTATCGCCTGCACGGGCGTTTACTTCCTTTATAACGGGCTGCAAAGAACTCTGCGCCCGCTGCCGATTTCTTACACCTACAAATACGCGGCAATAATCGGCGCGTCAATTCTGGCAAAAGCGCTTATGGCGCTGATTTACAACCTGCTTAACAAAAGCGCACAGTCTGACATTCTCCGAGCCCTTGTGTTAGACAGCGTGCTTGACTGCGGGGTTACCGCCTTTACGCTTATCGGACTTGTTGTTGCGCCGAAAATCGGCTTCGCGGCGGACGGAATTTTCGCGCTTGTGCTCGGCGGAATTATAACCGCACAGGCGGTTAAGGAAATCATTAAGGAAACAAAGTTTTTAATTAACGAATAGGGGTAGATTTTATGTACGACACCACGGTTAAAGGAAAAAAATCAAAAGGCAAAAGAGCGCTCAAAGTAATAGGAATTATACTTTTGGTTTTCGTTTTGCTGATTGCGCTTGTTGCGGGCGGCGTTACCGTAACGAACGCCGTTACCGTCAGTTCCGAAAAAAATTTTGCAAAAAGCGTTGCACCCGTTGAATACGAGGCTCAGCTTGAGCCGACGCTTGACGGCAACGGCTTTTACACCTTCGTTACGGACGGGGATTTTAAGGTAATGCAGCTTACCGATATTCATATCGGCGCGGGCTTTATGAGCACTAAAAAGGACAGTATGGCGCTTAACGCCGTTGCCGCTATGATTACTGCGGAAAAGCCCGATTTGGTTTGCGTTTCGGGCGATATTGCGTTTCCCATTCCCTATCAGGCGGGCACGATTAACAACAAAACCGCCGCAAGCGTTTTTGCCGAACTGATGGAACAGCTCGGCGTTTACTGGGCGCCCGTTTTCGGTAATCACGACACGGAAGCGTTTTCGTACTACACCCGCGCGGATATCGGCGAAATGTATGAGAGCGACAAATACCCGCACTGTCTGTTCCAGGCAGGCGACCCCGACGTGCACGGCGTGGGCAACTACGTAATCAACGTTAAAAACTCGGCGGGCACAATCACCCAGAGTATTTTTATGATTGACTCCAACGACTACGTTGACACCTCGCTTAAAAGCACTATCAACTGGGTTTACGACTGCATTCACACCGACCAGATTGACTGGTATGAGGACACGCTGTACGCCCTTGCGGAGCAGAACGGCGGCAACATTCCGAAATCAATTGCGTTTTTCCACATTCCCGTTGTTGAAATGAAGGACGCCTGGAACGAATACTGCGCCAACGGTTTTGCGGACACGGAAAACGTGCAGTACGTTTACGGCAAGGCGGGCGAAGAAGGCGCGGTTATTTACTGCTCAAACCTTAACAACGGCTTCTTTGACAAGGTGCTTGAGCTTGGCTCAACTCAGGGCATTTTTAACGGGCACGACCACCTTAACAACTTTTCACTGTTCTACAAGGGCGTTCGTATGACCTACGGAATGTCCATAGATTACCTTGCCTACAGCGGAATTTCCACAATCGGCTCACAGCGCGGCTGCACGATTATTACGCTGCGCCCCGACGGCAGCTTTGACTGCGTGCCCGAAAACTATTATCAGGAAAAATATCAGCCTGTTAACGTTAAGGAAACCGTTACAATGCAGGAAATGGAAAACCACGTACCCGAGAATTAATTCGGAATTATGAATTCGGAATGCGGAATTATCGGGCGCTTGCGCGAGTAACCTTTAATTCCGCATTTGATTTTCAAGCACTGCTTGACAAATCATTTTCCCGCGCATATAATACTAACAACAAAAATATTTTCAGGGCGGGGTGCAGCTCTGCCGTTTGCAACAGATTTTTAATTTATTCGCAGAATTTTTGTGCAAGAACAAGGCGTGTTTTTTGAGCAGGCTTTCGCCTTCGCAAAAAAATATAACGATGTTATTGTGCGAAAAGGCAAGAAGAAAACAAAATTTGTTGCAAACGGCAGAGCCTTATTCCCCACCGGCAGTAAAGTCTGCGAAGCGCGTTGCGCCCGACACGGTGAAATTCCGTGACCGACGGTATAGTCCGGATGAGAGAAAATGTTTGAAATAATATTTCAAAGTCAGAACATTTACGCCCTAAGTACCCAAAATACTTAGGGCTTCTCTTTTGCCCAAAAAGAGTATTTTTAACAAAATATAAGGGCAAATCAGCAAATGAAAACCAATTTGGATTCATTTGCTTGCGCCAGAGGAGAAACGCTATGTCAGAAGCACAAAAAAGAATCAAAAAAAACCGCCTGATTGCAGGCTGCGGAATGCTTACCGCAGCGGCGGCAATTCTGCAGTACATTGAAATTTCAATTCCGATTATTCCGAGTTTTATCAAGCTTGATTTTTCGGATTTGCCCGCGCTGCTGGGCGCGTTCGCCTACGGTCCCGTTGCGGGAATTTTAATTGAACTGCTGAAAAACATTATCCATATGCCCGCAAGCGGCAGCCAGTTTATCGGCGAGCTGTCAAACTTCGTTCTCGGTGCGGCGTTTGCAGGCACGGCGGGCTTTATTTACAAGAAAAAGAAAACCAAGCTCGGCGCGTTTGTAGGCGGTCTGGTGGGTTCGCTTGTAATGGCGGCGGTCTGCGTGCCGTTCAATTACCTCGTTGTTTACCCGCTTTACTACTCCGTGCTCGGTTTCCCCGAGGAAGCGGTTTTGGGTATGTATCAGGCAATACTGCCGACAATTAAGAGTATTTTTGAGGCACTGCTTGTTTTCAACCTGCCGTTCACGTTTGTTAAGGGCTTAATCAGCGTTGCGGTTTCAATGCTGATTTACAAACCGCTTTCGCCGCTGCTTAAAGGAAAAAACATATAAATAACAATTGCTATTTATTATTTTATGTAGTATAATATTTACAATGGATTTTTAAATCCAAAATAAAAGCATAGGAGATATTTTAAAATGCCACTTGTAACTACAAAAGAAATGTTTAAAAAGGCATACGAGGGCGGCTACGCAATCGGCGCTTTTAACGTAAACAATATGGAAATCGTGCAGGGCATTACCCGTGCGGCAAAGAAGCTTGAGGCTCCCGTTATTTTACAGTGCTCGGCAAGTGCCCGCAAGTACGCTTCAAACGGTTATCTTGTTGCTATGGTTAAGGCTGCTGTTGAGGAAACAGAGCTTCCCATCGCGCTTCATCTTGACCACGGCCCTGACTTTGAAACCTGCAAATCCTGCATTGACGGCGGTTTCACATCAGTTATGATTGACGGTTCCTCCCTGCCTTATGAGGAGAACATCGCCGTAACAAAGAAGGTTGTTGAATACGCTCACGCTCACGGCGTAACCGTTGAGGGCGAGCTCGGCACGCTTGCCGGCGTTGAGGACGAGGTTTCCGTTGACTCTGACAACGCTTCCTACACAAGACCCGAGGAGGTTTACGACTTTGCTACCCGCACAGGCGTTGATTCCCTTGCAATCGCAATCGGCACAAGCCACGGCGCTTACAAGTTTAAGCCCGGCCAGAAGCCGCAGCTTCGCTTTGACATTCTTGAGGAGGTTGCAAAGCAGCTGCCCGAGTTCCCGATTGTGCTTCACGGCGCTTCCTCCGTTAACCAGGAGCATATTAAGATTATCAACCAGTTTGGCGGCGAGATGCCCGACGCTATCGGTATTCCTGAGGAAATGCTGCGCAAGGCTGCTTCAATGGCAGTTTGCAAAATCAACGTTGACTCCGACATCAGAATTGCAATGACCGCGGCAATCCGCCAGCACTTTGCAGAGAACCCGACCCACTTTGACCCGCGCCAGTACCTCAAGCCCGCAAGAGAGCTTATTGAAGAGGTTGTGGCTCACAAGATTGACGTTGTATTCGGCTCTGCCGGCCATGCTTTTGATTAATTTGCCCCGCAAATTATTTCAAATTTTGCAACGCAAAATATATCGTTAAAAAAAGGGGACGCCGACGCGGCGTCCCCTTTTTTTACATCATATCGGACATTGTGTCCACAAAATTTGAAACCTTGTCCACCGCTTTTTTCATTGTGCGCTTTGTTTTCGCGCTGTTTGAGCCCATTGTTGCCGCCGCGCCCGCAACAACGGAGCCGACTGCCATTGCGGCGCCGAGGCCTTTCATAATATTTTCCGTTTTCTTTTTCATAACAAAATTCTCCCTTGCAAAATAATTTGCGCATTTCCACGCAATAATATTATTTGCAGGGAGAAATTTTTTAATAATTAAAAATTTTGTTAAAAAAACGGACGGCGTGGGGCTAATACCCTTTTGCTGTCCGTTTTACCTTATTTTTCTTCTAAGTAATAGTCCTTGGGCTCGTCGATTTTCTTAACCTCCTGCCCCTCGATTTTTGCAAGCGCGTTTGCAAAATCAAAATTAAACGCCCTGCCCTGCGGGAACAAATCCAGCAACGGCTGCAAAACAAAGCGGCGCTCCTTTGCGCGCGGGTGGGGCACGGTTAAATTCTGCGTGTTGATGTGCTCCTCCTCCGCCAGTATAACGTCAATATCCAAAATTCTGGGGCCGTTTGCAAAGCCTCTTGTTCTGCCGAAAGCCGCCTCAATACCGAGGCAGATGCCCAGCATTTCATGCGGCTCAAACTGACTTTCTACCAACAGATTGCAGTTGTAAAAATTCTGCTGGCGAGCGTAGCCCACGGGCTCCGTTTCATAAATACCCGAGCGCCTGAGCACATCGGTATAGGGCAATAGGTTTAGCGAATTAATCGCCTTTTCAATATTTTCGGCACGGTTTCCGATATTCGTGCCAAGGCATAGTACATATTTCATATTCAGTTTCCCAATCTGTCCCTGACGATATTAACCGCCATATAATCAAAATCCGCGCTGACGGGGGCGTTCGGTTTTTTGAGCGTTACGTCAACCATAAACACCTTGTCATATTCCGCAAGGATTGCATCCGCAACCACCTCTGCGCATTTTTCAAGCAAATCGTATTTCTGCGCGGTAAACACGCGGCGCACGGTTTTAACCACCTTGGCGTAGGACACGGTGTCCTCCACATTATCGCTTTCGCACGCTTTGTGCAGGTTTGCATAAAGCTCAATATCAAAAATGAAATCCTGCCCCTGCTCCTTCTCCTCCGGATTTACCCCGTGGTAAGCAAAGAGCTTTAAACCTTTAATTATAATTTTATCCATAATTACTCCGTTAACCGGTTACCGGTCGCTGACCGCTCTCCTGATGGCGTCTGCCATTCTTATACCCTGAATTTCGTTTTCAACATCGTGAAGGCGGATTATATCAACTCCGCCGAGGATTGCCGCCGTATCAGCCGCAATATTGCCGAAAATGCGTTTTTCGGGGCTTGGCTGACCGCTGAATTCGCCTATTACCCTTTTTCTGCTTGTGCCGAGCAAAAGCGGCACGCCCTCAATTTTATAGTCCGCAATATTTGAAATCAGGCTTAAATCCTGCTGCCGCGTTTTGCCGAAGCCTATTCCCATATCAAAGCAAAGCTGTTCCCTGCTGACGCCGAGCGCCTGAGTTTCAAGCAGAACGGAGTTGAAAAAATCGCCGACCTCTGCGCAATCGCCTGCGCCGTTATACATTAAAATCCAGCCGCAGCGACGATTTTTGACGATTTGCGCCATCCGCGAGTCAATTCTTCCCGAAACGTCGTTAATGATATTTGCGCCCGCTTCAAGCGCTTTTTCGGCAACCTGAGGGTAATATGTGTCCACCGAAACGGGAATTTGCGATTTTTTGCGGAATTCCGTCAGAACGGGGGCAAGCCTTGCCCATTCCTCGTCAGCGGAAATTTCCGTATAACCCGGACGGGTGGACTGTGCGCCGAAATCAATAATATCCGCGCCCTGACGTTCAAGCAAAAGCGCGTGCTCAACCGCCGACTGCGGATTAAAAAAGCTGCCGCCGTCCGAAAAAGAATCGGGCGTAACGTTAACAATGCCCATAATCAGCGTGCGCGAACCGTATTCAATTGTCGCATTAAGGGTTTTCCAGTACATAGCAATTCCTTGTCGTAATTAATAATTTTTGGAGGGCTTCGCCCTAACCCGTTTTTAATTATTCATTATTCATTTATCTAACAACGCCAGCGCCTCGGCGCGTGTGCGGGCGTCCGATTTCATTATACCGCGAAGCGCGGAGGTTTGCGTTTTGCTGCCCGAAGCGCGTGCGCCGCGGATTGTCATACAGGAATGCTCCGCCTCAAGAATAACGGCAACGCCCTGCGGCTTCATATTTTCCTCAAGAAAATCCGCAATATCGTGTGTTAAGCGTTCCTGCACCTGCGGGCGTTTTGCAAAATTATCAACAATTCTTGCAAGCTTTGACAGCCCGATAATACGGTTATCGCTCGGTATATAAGCAATATGCGCCTTGCCTACGAACGGCAGCAGATGATGCTCGCACATTGAGGCAAACGGAATATCGCGCACGATAACCATTTCGTCGTTAGACTTTTCGTCAAAAAATTTGAGGTGCTGCTTGGGGTCCTCGTGAAGCCCTGCAAAAATTTCCTCATACATATTAGCGACACGGCGCGGGGTTTCAACAAGCCCCGACCTGTCAGGGTCCTCGCCCACGGCAATTAATATTTCGCGGACGGCGTTTTCAATTCTCTCTTTATCCATAACGCACCTCTTAATAGGTTTTAATTAATTCAAAATTGCCTGATTTTAAAACGCGGAGCAAATCGGCGTTATTTTTTATAGGCGTTTCGGTTATAATGCCGCCCCTTGCAAGCTGCTCGGGAGTGTGAAAATCGGAGCCAGACGAAACAAGCTTGCCCGTTTTTTCAGCCCATTTTGCCGCTTTGTCGTTAGTTTTTTTGTCGCACTTGCCGTTGTAAATTTCAATGCCGTCAATATATTTCGGATTGCACCGTAAAATATACGGTCTGAACGGGTGCGCCTGATAAACCAAATAGCCCTGCGCGTGCATAAGCTTATAGACCTGCTTTTCCCACAGTTTCATAAGATTGCCCTGTTTTCTGAGCCAGTCGGGCTCAATGCCGTAAATAAGGTAATCCGCGCCCGTGGCGTAATGGCGAAGCTCCATACCGAACAAAACGGAAAAATCCTCCGTTTCAAACTTCTTCATTTCCTCATATGAGGAGATGTAGAAATCCACAATCCGCTGCGGTTTATAATAACTGTTTAAGCCGAAGGTTAAGGGGCTGTAATGCTCTGTTACAACAATGCCCGAATAGCCCTTTTCCTTATACATTTCAACTATTTTTTCAGGCTCCACCCTGCCGCACTGGGAAACCTTTTTTGTGTGGCAGTGAAGCTCATATTTATAGCTCATCTTCATCACTTCTTACTTTGTAAAATAACCCTGAATTTCTTTGACCGAGGCGGGTGTAAGCGCCGTGTCCTCATAAACGGGGGCAACGGAATAAATGTTAACGCCCGTGGTTTCGCTTGAAAGCACCTGCAGACCGTTATTTGCCTGCGTAAAATCCTTAACCGTAATATCGGTTTGCGAATTTTGAATAAACTTGCTGAACAGAACCTCCTGCTTAGCATAATTTTCGCTGTTAATCTGCTGTGAAATCTGCGCAAGCAGAATATCGTTTACCGCGGAATAATTCTGCTCCTGCTCAATATAATAACGCATTAATTTTTCGGCGGATTCGCCGTCAAAGCTCTGCTCGCCCGCTTTAATTTTGATATTATAGCCGTAGCGCGAGGTGTCCTTATACTTAACGTCGCTCAACACGGTATAATTAATTTTGCCCATTGCGTTGAACATATCCTTATAACCGCTCAGGTTTTCATCAACGTAATAATCAATATCAATACCTAAAAGCGAGTTAAGGCTTTTAACAACTGCGCCCGCGCCACCCGTATCATACACAAGCTGAAGCGTTCCGTTTTCCGTTTTTGTTTGCGCGGAAAGCGTTGTGGCTTTATAGGAAACCGTATCTAAATCCACCTGATAAAGACTGCAAAAATAAAGCTCGCCCGTATTTTCATTTGTAAGGGCAAAAAGAAAATTAGTTTTGCCCGAAACCTCGGGAAGCTGCGGCGTTGTGTCATCCGTTGCAACCTCTAAATTATCGGGGGTAAAAAAGTTTTTAATTGAAAAATTATATTTAATTCCGAGCACGCCCACAAAAACAACCGTAAACATTACAACGAAGCAAAGCCCCGCAAAAAGCAGACGCTTTTCCTTATCATCCTTAACGTTGGCGGACGGAATATAAATATCTCCCCTGTGTTTAAAAATACGCATATAAATCTCCAAACCATATACAATTATGATTATTATACTCCACCTGCTGCGATAAAACAAGGTTTAATATTGATTACATTATTAACTTTAATATATATAATAATATTATAAATATTTAATAACTAAAGTATTGATAATCTTAAAGTTATATGTTATACTAATCCATATATAATTTTCAACATTTTACATTATTAATGTTTAAGTTTACGGGAGATATAAATGGCTAATTTAGATACTTATGACGAAATATGGGAAGCGGTGCTTGATTACTGCCGTCCGTACGTCAGCGAAACAAGCTTAACCCTTTGGCTGAACACAATGAAATTTACTGATATTGAAAATAATATCGTAACCTTAATGTGTACAAGCCCTGTCAAAAAGAAGATTGTTATTGAGCAGTTTTCCTCCCTGCTGCACGAGGCGTTTGAAAACGTGCTCGGCTTCAAGTGCGAGATTAATTTTGACAGCGAAAAATGGTTTATTGACGATAACGATACAATTGAGGGCAATATGGAACGCGCAAAGGAAATTGCCTCAAAGGTTATTGAGCTTACAAGTATTGACGACAGCTATCCCTTTACCTTTGAAACCTTTGTTGAAGGCCCGTCAAACAAATTTGCTTACAGAGCGGCAAAGGCAGTTGCGGCGGACCCCGGCGGCCACATTAACCAAAACCATTCCTACGGCAATTACAACCCGCTTTTCATTTACGGTAAATCAGGTCTCGGCAAAACGCATATCTTAAACGCAATCTGCCACGAAATTAAGAAAAACTTTCCCGAAATGAAAATTCTTTACGTCCGCGCGGAAGATTTTACAAACGAATTTATTAACGCGCTGGGCAGAAAAACGGTTGACGAATTCCACGAAAAATACAGGAAGGTTGACATTCTGCTGATGGACGACGTTCAGTTTATCGGCGGTAAGGTTCAGACCGAGGAGGAATTTTTTCACACCTTCAATTCACTTATTGAAAGAGGAAAACAGATTGTGCTGACGTCAGACCGTCCGCCTAAAGAAATTCAGAGCCTTACCGAGCGTCTTTGCTCACGCTTTGAAAACGGACTGCTTGCGGACATTCAGCCGCCCGAATACGAAACACGCTGCGCAATTATTAAAAACAAAGCGGCGCTGCTTAACTTTGATATAAGCGACGAAATGGTTGACTTCATCGCGCAGAAAATCAAAACAAACATCCGTCAGCTTGAGGGCACTACCAAAAAGCTGCACGCAGTTGTAACGATTAAAGAGGTTAAGCCCACGATTGCCCTTGCACAGCAGGTTATTAAGGACGTTATTGAGGATGAAATTCCCCCCGTTCCCGACACCATTCAGCGAGTACTTGAGGAGGTTTCAAGAACCGAAGCCGTTTCAATTGACGACATTAAATCATCAAGGCAAAAGGCTAATATTGCACACGCAAGAAAAATGTGTATGTATATCATAAGAGAGGTTACAAACCTTACCCTTGAGGCAATCGGAAACGAATTCGGCAAAAACTATTCAACCGTTATTTACAGCATTAACGAGATTGAAAAAAAAATGCAGACCGATTCAAAGCTGAACCGCAAAATTAATGATATAATCAGCAACCTTAAAACCGAAATCAATAACTGATTTCAAAACGCGGTTTTCAACAAATTACCAAACTTTAACAAATATTTTTTCAACAGCGGTGTTTAAAAAAATATTTATCAACAATTAAAACATTTTATCAACATTTTTTTAACTTTAAAAAATGCGTTAAAAATAACGCAGTGTCAGCGTTTTGAAAGTTTTAAACATTTTGACAGCCTTTATTACTAAGAATAAAAGAGAATAATACATAATAGAAAAATCGGAGGAGAATTATGAAATTCACTTGCTCAACAAAAAAGTTAAATGAAGCGTGCAATAACGTAATGCGCGCAGTCAGCACAAAAGTTACTATTCCCACAATTGAGGGAGTTTTAATGGAATGCGGCTCTGATACTTTAAGCCTGACAGGTTATGATTTTGAATTCGGCATTAATACCATTATGCAGGCAACCGTTGTTGAGCCCGGTGCAATCGTTATTAACGCAAAAATTCTTTGCGATATTATGAGAAAGGCTGCAACCGAAACCGTTTCCTTTGAGGTTGAGGGTACCTCGGTTACAATTACCTCAGGCGCCGCGCAGTATAATATTTCGGGAATCAGCGCTGAGGAATACCCCGAGCTGCCGAGCGTTTCGGGCGGTTACCCGTTATTCATCAATCAGGGCGTTATGCAGAGAATGGTTGGGCAAACCCTGTTTGCAGTTGCAGAGGGAGAAAGCTCAAAGCCCGTTCATACAGGCTTAAAGTTTGAAATGACTTTAAATCAGCTTCGTCTTATCGGCGTTGACGGTTACCGCCTTGCAATAAGAACGGAAACGATTAAATATGACGGCGAGGACGTTACCTTTATCGTGCCCAAAAAGACAATCAGAGAGCTGATTAAAATTATGGGCAGCGATGAGGATAAGGATATTTCAATCAGCGTAGGTAAAAGGCACATTATTTTTGAGGTTGAAAATTACAGTATTATCAGCCGTCTGCTTGAGGGCGATTTTCTTGATTACCACGCGGCAGTGCCGAAAACCGCTTCAACAACCGTTCTTATTAATACAAACGACGCAATTGAATGTATTGAAAGAACAATTCCCGTAATTGAAAACAACGCTAAAAACCCGATAAGATGTATTTTTGATAACGACGAAATGAGAGTTTCAACAGTTTCGTCGCTCGGACGCGTTGTTGACTACACCCACGCAAACATCAGCGGCGTAAGAGTTGAAATCGGATTTAACTCAAAATATCTGCTTGACGCGCTTAACGCTGCGGACACGGACCAGGTTAAAATTGAACTCGGCGGACCCGTAAGCCCTGTTAAAGTGCTGCCGCTGAATGACGAAAGCTTCCTGTTCCTTGTTTTACCGATGAGATTAAAGAACGTTGAATAATGAAAATTAAAGTTAAAATTGCTGAAAGAAAAGAAGAAACAATTGCAATAAACACACACTTTATTAAGCTTGACAGCCTTTTAAAATTTGCGGGCGCTGCCGAAACGGGAGCAATGGCAAAGGAGCTTATTCAGGAGGAAAAAGTTAAGGTTAACGGCGAAATCTGCACCGCAAGGGGCAAAAAAATAAAGGGCGGAGACACGGTTTCTCTTTTTGAATACGATTATAAAATAGTTAATGAAAATTAATAGCATTGAAATTGAAAATTTCAGAAATATTGAAAGCCTTAATTTAACCTTTGACGACGTTAATATTATCTGGGGCGAAAACGCGCAGGGCAAAACAAATCTGTTAGAGGCAATTTACCTGTTTACAGGCTCAAAATCCTTTCGCGGCGCAAGGGATAAGGATTTGATTAAATTTAACGCCGATTATTCCCGCCTTAAAATTGATTTTAAAAATAAGGAAAGAAGCCAGAACGCAGAGCTTGTTATAAAGGAAAGGCGCACGGCAAAGCTGAACGGGGTTAAAAAGAAATCCCCCACCGAGCTTGGAAACGAAATTAAAGCGGTTATATTTTCCCCCGTGCATCTTTCAATGATTAAGGACGGCCCTGCCGAGCGCAGAAAGTTTATTGACGGCGCGCTCTGTCAGATTAAGGCTAACTATTATTCGGTTTTAAAAAAATATACCCGCAATTTAGAGCAGCGAAACGCAGTGCTGAAGGATATTGCAGTTAACGCGGATTTAAAAAGTATGCTCTACGTGTGGGACGCGTCGCTTGCCGTGGAGGGCGCTAAAATAATTTATCAGCGGCAGAAATATATTGAGGCAATTCTGCCCTACGCCAAGGAAATTTTTAAAGGACTTTCTGGCGGCAAGGAAGAAATTGACATAAAGCTGTGCGGCGAATTTGAATATGAGGGCTTAACGCCTGAAGAAATTGAAAGCAAATTAAAATTTGCCCTTTCCGAAAAACAGCATATTGATATTATTAATAAAATTACAAAAACGGGCCCGCACAGAGATGACGTTGAAATTCTTATCAACGGCAAATCCGCAAGGCTGTTTGGCAGTCAGGGGCAGCAAAGAAGCTGTGTTTTAGCGCTGAAGCTTGCAGAGGCAAGCCTGCTTAAAAATATGACGGACGAGGAACCGATTGCCCTGCTGGACGACGTTATGAGCGAGCTTGACGAAAACAGACAGGATTATATTTTAAACCATATTAAAGACTGGCAGGTGTTTATAACCTGCTGCGACGCAAATACAATACTCAGATTAAAAGAAGGTAAAACCATTCATATTGAAGGCGGAACCTGCGTTGAATAAATAATTATGTATCTTCATATCGGCGAGAATTCAGTTATTACAACCGATAAAATTATCGGAATATTTGATATAGACACATCAACGGTTAACAAGGCAACAAGGGATTACCTTGCCCTTGCGGAAAAAAATAAAAAAACCGTTAACGTCAGCTACGATTTACCCAAAAGCTTTATCGTAACGGACGAGAAAATATATATAAGCCCCATTAATACGGCTACGTTATTAAAAAGGGTAAACAGCTGAATTTTGCTTTGCATTAGCTTGAAGCAGGCAAAAAAGCTGAAATCCGGAGGATTTATTGTATGGACGAATTGAAAAAAACAAATCTTGAGGAAGAGGACATTAACACCGTCGTAACCGAGGAATATTCCGCAAAGGATATTCAGGTGCTTGAGGGTCTTGAGGCTGTCCGCAAAAGGCCGGGTATGTACATCGGCTCAACGGGACCGAGAGGCTTGCACCACCTGGTTTACGAAATTGTTGATAACTCAATCGACGAAGCGTTAGCAGGAGTCTGCACGCATATTGAGTGCGAAATTCTGCCCGATAATATCATCGCCGTTCGTGATAACGGACGCGGTATCCCGACGGGTATTAACGAAAAAACGGGTCTGCCCGCCGTTACGGTTGTTTTAACCGTACTGCACGCGGGCGGTAAATTCGGCGGCAGCGGTTACAAGGTTTCGGGCGGTCTGCACGGCGTAGGCTCATCCGTTGTTAACGCGCTTTCCGAATGGCTTGAGGTTGAGGTTACGCAGAACGGGCACGTTTATTCACAGCGCTTTGAGCGCGGCATACCCGTAAACGAGCTTCATATTATCGGCGACGCCGAGGGGCACGGTACATATATCAAATTTAAGCCCGACGGCGAAATCTTTACCGAAACGACTGTTTACGATTACGAGGTGCTGGAGCGCAGACTGCGCGAGCAGGCGTTCCTTAACGCAGGGCTTTCAATTACCCTTACCGATAAACGAGAGGATGACCCCGAGCTTCAGAGAAGCGAGGAATACTGCTACGAGGGCGGTATCAAATCCTTCGTTGAATACATAAACACAAGCCGCGGTCTTAACCCCGTGCACGACGAGGTTATACACATCAGCACCACAAAGGGCGACCGCAGCGCAGAGGTTGCGCTGAGCTATACGGATTCGTACAACGAAATCCTGCTTTCCTTTGCAAACAATATTAATACTATCGACGGCGGTACTCACGAAACGGGATTTAAAACCGCGCTTACCCGTGTTTTTAACGATTACGGCAAAAAGTTCGGCATACTCAAGGACAGCGATAAAAAGCTGAGCGGCGAGGACGTGCGCGAGGGCATTACGGCGGTTATCAGCGTAAAACTGACGGAAGCTCAGTTTGAAGGTCAGACCAAGGGCAAGCTCGGCAACACGGATATTACGGGCTTGGTTTCCTCAATGGTTTACGAAAAGCTGATGACCTATTTTGAGGAAAACCCGCAGGCAGCCAAAACGATACTTAACAAAGCGCTTGACGCTTCACGCGCGCGTGAGGCTGCAAGAAAAGCAAGGGACAGCGCAAGGCGCAAGAGCCCGCTTGAAAGCAATTCCTTACCCGGTAAGCTTGCGGACTGCACAAGCAACGACCCAACCAAATGCGAAATTTACATCGTAGAGGGCGACTCCGCAGGCGGCTCCGCAAAGGACGGCAGAGACAGAAAGCATATGGCAATCCTGCCGCTTTGGGGTAAAATGCTGAACGTTGAAAAAGCAAGGGTGGACAAGGTTTATTCAAACGAAAAGCTGCTGCCCGTTGTTATGGCGCTCGGCACGGGAATAGGCGACGAGTTTGACATCAACAAGCTGCGTTACCACAAAATTATTATTATGGCGGATGCCGACGTTGACGGCGCGCATATCAGAACGCTGCTGCTGACCTTCTTCTTCCGCTATATGCCGCAGATTATTGAGGGCGGTTACGTTTATCTGGCACAGCCCCCGCTCTTTAAGGTAAGCAAGGGCAAGCGCAGCGCATACGCCTTTTCCGACGAGGAAAGAGACGCAAAGATTGAGGAATTCGGCGGCGACTGCGATATTCAGCGCTACAAAGGTCTCGGCGAAATGGACCCGCAGCAGCTTTGGGAAACCACTATGGACCCCGAGTTCAGAACAATGCTGCGCGTAACGATTGACGACGCCCAGAGAGCAAGCGAAAACTTCTCAATCCTGATGGGCGATAACGTTGAGCCAAGACGAGAGTTTATTGAAAAGAACGCCAAGTTTGTACAGAATTTGGATGTATAAAATGCGCCGATAGGCGCTAAACCGCTTTGCCGCCCTCGTTTTGAGGGTGGTGGATGCGACCAACGGGAGCAGACGGTGGGAGAGAAAGCCAGAACCTAAAGAAAGTAAAAATATATTACTCAACTTTGGTTGTTTCGCTCTCTCCCCCAGTCATAAAATTTGCCGTAATAGTTTAATCGCAAATTTTATGCCAGCCCCCTCAAAACGAGGGGGCCAAAAAGGTTAGGAGATTTATATGGAAGAAATACGCTACGACAATCAAAAAATCGTGGATGTTGAAATCAGCACGGAAATCAGAAAAGCGTTCCTTGATTATTCAATGAGCGTTATTGTAAGCCGCGCCCTGCCTGACGTAAGGGACGGCTTAAAGCCTGTTCACAGAAGAATTCTGTACGCTATGTACGACAATAATCTGTACCCTGACAGGCCTTACAGAAAGTGCGCTACAACCGTCGGCGAAGTTTTGGGTCATTACCACCCGCACGGCGATGCTTCGGTTTACGACGCAATGGTGCGCCTTGCGCAGACCTTCTCTATGCGCCACATTCTTGTTGACGGTCACGGTAACTTCGGCTCAATTGACGGCGACCCGCCCGCCGCTTACCGTTACACCGAAAGCAGAATGAGCAAAATCTCAATGAAAATGCTTGAGGATATTAAGAAGGACACTGTTGACTGGCTGCCGAACTTTGACGACACCACTAAAGAGCCCGAGGTGCTGCCCGCACGCTTCCCGAACCTGCTTGTTAACGGAAGCAGCGGTATTGCGGTAGGTATGGCAACAAACATTCCGCCCCACAATATGAACGAGGTTATTGAGGGAATGTGCTGCCTGATTGATAATCCCGACGCAACGCTTGAGGATTTGATGGAGCACATCAAGGGCCCCGACTTCCCCACCGCGGGAATTATTATGGGCACAAAGGGAATTAAAGAGGCTTACGCAACGGGCAGGGGCAAAATTTACGTTCGCGCCCGTGCGGAAATCGTTGAGGGCAAGGGCGACAGATATAAAATCGTCGTTACCGAAATTCCCTACGGCGTTAACAAGGCAAGGCTTATTACAAGAATTGCAGACCTTGTTAAAGAAAAGCGCCTTGAGGGCGTTGCCGACGTGCAGGATTATTCCGACCGCAAGGGTATGCACATTGAAATCGTGTGCAAGCGCGACGCTAACGCTCAGGTTGTGCTGAATAATCTTTATAAAATGACGGATATGCAGGTTACCTTCGGCGCAATTCTGCTTGCGCTTGACGACGGAGTGCCCAAGGTGCTTACGCTTAAAGAAATCCTGCAGAAATACATTGTATTCCAGAAGGACATCGTTCGCCGCAGAACAGAGTTTGACCTTAAAAAAGCGCAGGAAAGAGCGCATATTTTAGAGGGTCTTGCAAGGGCGATTGACATTGTTGACGAGGTTATCGCCACAATCCGCGCCACAAAGGGCGGTCAGGCAGAGGCAAAGCTTGCCCTTATGGAAAAATTCGGCTTTGACGACCCGCAGGCTTCCGCAATCGTTGCCTTCAGACTCGGTCAGTTAGCAGGGCTTGAAATTGAAAAGATTATGAACGAGCTTGACGAGCTGCACGCAAGGATTGCAGATTTTAAGGATATTCTTGCCCACGAGGAAAGAATTCTTGAAATCGTTAAAGAGGAAAGCCGCGCAATCGGCGCAAAGTTCGGCGACGACAGAAGAACCGAAATCAGCGCGGTTATTGGCAGCGTTGAGGACGAGGATTTAATTCCCGTTGAGGAAAGCATTTTAACCCTTACAAATATGGGTTATATGAAGCGAATGACCGTTGACACCTACCGCGCGCAGAACAGAGGCGGCAGGGGCATTATGGGTATGAGCCGCAGAGAAGAGGACGTTGCAAAAACGATGTTCAGCTGCTCCTCGCACGACGTAATTTTCCTGTTTACAAACACGGGTAAGGTTTTCCGCAAAAAAGCGTACGAAATTCCCGCCTCCTCAAGAACGGGTAAGGGTATGAACGTTGTTAACCTGCTTCCGCTTGAAAAGGGCGAAACCGTTTCCGCAATGGTTAAAATCCCCGAGGATGAGGAAAGACGTTATCTCTGTATGGTTACCAAGCAGGGCGTTATCAAGAGAACGGATATTGACGCTTACCAGCACATCCGCCAGAACGGTATTATCGCAATAAATCTTGACGAGGGCGACGAGCTTGCTTACGTTGAGGTTACCGACGGCGAGCGCGAGCTTATAGTGGCTACCCACGACGGAATGAGCATTTGCTTTAAGGAGAGCGACGCAAGGCTTATCGGCAGAACCGCAAGGGGCGTGCGTGCAATTACGCTTGCCGAGGGCGATTTCGTAGTTGGCTTTGCCGCAAAGCTTGAGGGGCAGACGCTGCTTACCGTTTCCGAAACGGGCTTCGGCAGAAAGAGCAGCTTTGACGATTTCCGCGTTCAGAACCGCGGCGGTAAGGGTCTGATTAACTACAAGACCGATAAATACGGCAAGGTTGCGATGATTGCGCCCGTTGCCGAGGATAACGACGTTATTATGATTACGAGCGACGGTATTGTTATCAGAACGCATATCGACCAGATTTCCACCTTCCAGCGACCGAGCAAGGGCGTTAAGGTTATGAGGGTTAACGAGGGCGAAAAGATTGCAACAATCTCCATAGTTGACCGATTTGAAGAAACCGAGGAGGGCGAAGAGGATACCAACCCGCCCGAAGAAAATGAAGAATAAATAAAAACGGGGCGCCGAGGTCGGCGCCCCCTACATTTTTCCCGAAACGCTGTTGCGGGCTTGTAGGGGACGCCGCCCACGGCGTCCCGTCACTTTATTAAAAAACTATGTCAACTGATTGATTAATGTTGAAAAAAATCGAAATTTAATATATAATATTATGCAGAAAACACCGAAAGGAGATGACCGAGTGAGCAATCCCTATGATGTTGACGACATTTTGCAGGAGGTTAAAAAGCGCCGAGAGGAAAACGAAGCCCTTGTTAAAGCGAATAATGAGCCTGTAAAAGAGCAGAATATTAAAGAAGACGCGCCTGAGGCAGAGCCGAGCGCGGAGGATATTATTGAAGAAACGGCGGACGATTTTGAGCTTACCGAGCAGGAGGCTGAGCCTGCGGATGAATACGAGGACGTGAGCAGCGGCGTGCAGGAGGCGGAGGAAATCGGCGAGCCGATTGAAGAGCCCGAGGAAAACGCGCCCGAGGAGGACGCGGTTGACCTGTTTGAGCTGAGCGCAAAGGAGGAAGCTCCCGAATACGCCGAGCCGCAGATTGCCCCCGTTAAGCTTGAAAGCAAAAAGCAGCAGAGCAAAACGGGCAGAATTCTGAAGAAGGTTATTTTTGCGCTGCTTGTTATTATTTTGGCTGTGCTTGTGGGCGGGTACTTTTACGTTGACCACGCGCTTAACAACGCTTCTGACGAAACGGACAGCACCGCGCTTGAGGAATGGACGGGTATGGACGAGCTGCACGAAAGCTTTAACCCGATTTATGAGGACGGCAAGGCTGACGTGCTTTCCTACAAGGATATGGTTAAGCGCTGGTACTACAACGGCACCCCCGCTTCGTCCACCCACGTGCTTAACGTTCTGCTTATCGGCGAGGACACCCGCGACGACGAAATTATGGACGACGAAACCCGCGCCGATTCGGCAATAATCGTAAGCGTTAACATTGACACGCAGAAGATTACGCTTACATCAGTCCTGCGCGATTCCTATTGCTATTACGAGGTTACGGAGGGCGACGAAAGCAGCGGCAAGTTTGACAAAATTAACGCCGCAATGAGCGACGGCGGCATTGACTGCTACATCCGCGCGGTTGAGCATTTGTTTAAGATTAACATTGACAACTACGCGATTGTTAATTTCAACAGCTTTGAGAAAATTATTGACGCGCTCGGCGGTGTGGATATTGAGATGACCGCAAAGGAAATCAAGGAAATCAACAATAACCCCGACCGCTACGGCGATGTTTACATTGACGGCGAGGCAGGCTTGCTGCACCTTACGGGAGAGCAGGCGCTGGCTTACTGCAGAATAAGAAAGATAGACTCCGACGTTGTCCGCGGCGACAGGCAGAAGACAGTGCTGCTGCAGCTTTTTGAAAAGGCGCAGACCGCTTCAACCCTGAAATCCGCAGAGATTATTAACGACCTGCTGCCCTACGTTAAGACGGGCTACAGGAAAAACGAAATAGTAGGCATAACAAAATATGCGCTTAAAAACGAGTGGCTGAGCTTTGAAACGCAAACACACACCGTGCCGCAGAACGAAACCACCGAGGACGGCAAGGTTATTACCACCTGCAAGGGCGGCGAGGCGTTCGGCGCATGGGTCTGGAAGGTGGACTATCCGCTTGCGGCGCAGGTTATGCAGACAAAGATTTACGGCAAAACCAACATTACGCTGGCTGAAAAACGCCCCGCGTTTGCAGACCTCAGCGAAAGCAACAAGCTGTCAACAAAAGCAAATTGATTTTATGAAAATACGATACAGGGAACGTTTCCCTGTATCGTATAACACTTTTTGAAAGGAATGATTAAAATGCCGGAAATTATTACGATTTCAGGCTTTATTATCAGAATTGCCCTTGCCGCAGTGCTTGGCGTGTTTATGGGGCTTGAGCGCCAGCTTACAAACCACGTTACAGGTATTTTAACAAACGTTATTGTGTGCGTGGGTTCGTTTGCGTTTACGGCGTTTTCATACCTCGGCTTTACCGACGGGGTTGACTTAACCCGAGTAGCCGCGGCAATTGTTTCGGGTATCGGCTTCTTGGGCGCGGGCGTAATTTTAAGCGACGGCACCAAGGTTAAGGGGCTTACAACCGCGGCTTCAATCTGGGCTTCCGCGGCGGTGGGCATACTCTGCTGTCTGGACCGAATCTGGTTTGCAATAATCGTTGCGGTAACGATTGTTATCAGCCATCTGATTTTGCACCCGCTTTCCGAATTCATTAACAAAACCCAGCGTTATAACAAGGAAAAGCTGAAAAATCAGGAAGCGTTTTATAAAATTTCCATCGTCTGCACCGAGGATAATGCGGACGAAATAAAAACCCACATCGTGCAGTATATCAGGGATTTGGACAATATTCTGCTGCGCAAGCTCGATATGGTGGGCACGGATAACGGCAACGAAAGAATTACCGCCGAGGTTTCCACAAAGAAGAAGGATAACGAGCTGATTGAAAAGATTATTACCCACGTCGGCAAGCACGAAAATATAGTTTCAACCGGATGGAAGAATATGTAAAAAAGAGAGGCCAAACGGCCTCTCTTTTTTACAGCTAAATTTATTTCATAAGCTAAATTGCTTCGCAGCTTTTAGCTTGCCGCAGGCAAACTTAGCTCAGTTGCAAACTGAATTTAGCTCACCGAAGGTGAACTTAGCCGCCTTGCTCCGCAAGGCTCTGCGGGGCGAGGTCAACGACCTCAAGCTTCTGAGCCTGCGACCAGAGCGACGGGGTTATGCGCAGCTTGTAGCCGTAGCCCGCGTCCATCTGCCAGTGCGCCATGGGCGCCTCGGGAATTCCGTAGCAGGAAAGCAAGGTCATAAGCACGCCCGCGTGCCCCACTATTGCGCAGGTTTCAATGCCCGTGTTCATCATACCCTCAACAATTTTTTCAAACGCGTCGCACACCCTGTGAATGAACTGCGCGTTTGATTCGCCGTGCGGCGGGGCGGCGTTTATATCCCCGCGCAGCCAGTTTCTGAAGTCCTCGTTGTTCTCCAAATCCTTGGCGGTCAGCTCCTCAAATTCGCCGAAATCGTACTCGATTAAATCATTTATTACAATTGGGTTATTTTTCGGAAACATAATGTTTGCAGAGTCAAGGCACCTTTTAAGCGGTGAGGAAAACACCGCGTCCACCTGCGGATAATGGTGCTTTGCCTTGATTTTTTTCAGCTCGGATATACTATCCATAGTTAGCGGATAATCCGTGTGCCCAATATACTGTGCGTTGATATTTCCCTTCGTCAGCCCGTGGCGGAAGAAATATAAAGTGTAAGTTTTCATAATTTGACCTCCGAAAAAATGCGGAAAAATTTGTTTTTATAAGCAAAAACCGCCGAAAAACGCGGTTTATATTACAATTTGTTTACAACGCCGCAAACCTGTTTACAAAGGGTATAATCAGCGTTATAATACAGTGTGTATAAAAACGACGCGTACGCGATAAGAGGGATAAAGATTTATGGAAAGCAAAGTTACTGCGGACAAGAGGGAAAAAGCCACCCGCTTTGCCGCGATATTATCACAGCTGAGAAAAGAAAAGGGCTACAGCCAGAAGAAAGCGGCGGCGGATTTGGGTATAAGTCAGGCGCTGCTGAGCCACTACGAAAAGGGCATACGCGAATGCGGGCTTGATTTCGTTATCCGCTGCAGCGAATATTACGGGGTTTCAACCGATTACCTGCTTGGCGTTTCAGACGTAAGACACGGAATGAACGAGGAGTATTTTTCCAAAATTTCAGGCGAAATTCAAAGCGAGGAAGCGATGAAAAGTCTGTCGCAGGGAATGAAAATTCTGGTTGACGCCGCAATTAAAACAGACAACAAGCGCTACAGCTTCAACTACCTGCACGACTGCTATTTGCTGTCGCTTTACAGCATTGCGCTTACACTTGCAAAGGTCGGCGCGCTGCCTAAGGATATGTTTATGCTTGACTATAACGTAGGGCACGAGCTTGCCGCGGCGGCTACCACCGTTTTACATTCCCGCTTCGCGATGAACGAATACCGCGGCGGCGAGGAAATAATGAATCTGGAAAGCGAAACCCTGCAGATGATTGTTAAGGGCGCCGAAAAATATCTGATGGAAAATTACATATTTGAATAAGCTACGGGAAGGCAACGCCTTCCCTTTTTTATTTGAAAAAATGCAGCAGAATTTCGGACGACATTGCGGCGGCAATTTCCTTAAATGCGGGGTAATCAATGGACGCTTCGCCGTCGCCCCCGTCGCTGATTGAGCGCAAAACCGCGAAGGGAACGCCGTTTACATAGCAGACGTGGCCGATTGAGCCGCCCTCCATTTCGCCGCAGACGGCGCCGAAATCGCGCACGATTTCATCCTTGAGCGCCTGAGAAGCAATAAAGGTGTCCCCGCTTGCGATACAGCCGCGGTGAACGGTTGCGCCGCAGGCTTCGGCGGCGGCAAAAAGCGCGTTTGAAAGCGCTTTATCCGTCGGGAATTTTGTCATATTATTATAAACCATACCCTTTGGCTCGCCAAGGGCAGAGGTGTCAAAATCGTACTGGCAGACCTCGGTTGCAACGACGATAGTTTTTATTGTAATATCCCTGCTGAGCGAGCAGGCAACGCCGAGATTTATGATTGCCGAAACGCCGAAGCGGTCAATCATTGCCTGTGTGCAAAGCGCGGCGTTAACCTTGCCGGGATTGCATTTCGCAACGCAAACTTCAGCCCCGTTAATTGTTCCGCAGACAAATTCACAGCCCGCAAAAACAGTGATTTTCGGCTGTGAAACCTTGTTTTTTACAGCCTCAATTTCAACATCCATTGCACCGATAATTCCAAACATATTTAATCCTCCGAAAATGATTTTTTAATAAAGCGCACGGCAAAAAAGCCGATTGCCGCGCCAAGAATATTTAAAATTACATCGTCAACGTCAGCGTTGCCCGCCGTTGTTATATACTGGGAAATTTCGCACAGAACGCTGACGGCAAACGGACAGCCGATATACAGCAGCAGCTCCACCGCCCCGCTTTTGATTTTGCCGCCGAAAAACGCGTAAAGCAGCAGCGAAAACGAGGAGAAAAACAGCACGTTTCCCGCAGTGTGAACGACAACGCCGGGGTATTTAAGATTAGCTGCGGCGTGGCGGATTTCGCCCGAAAACGGTATTAAATTAACCGTGCCGAGCGAAACGTCAAGCCGTGAAAGGTAGAAAAGCTGAATAAACAGGTAAATAAAAACAAAAGCATAACCGACAAAAAAGCGCCTGTAAAACAGCTCAAAATCAGAGGCGCTTATTTTTTTGCGCCGAGCCGCCGAAATAACGGCAAAAAGCACGGCGAAAAACGCCAGAAGCCCGTAGGCGTAATGATAATAAATGTTATAAGCCGAATAACGCTCATAATAATTTCTGAACGCGAGCGTAAAAAGCACGAAGGAGGGCTGAACAAGCAGCATTATTGCGGACAGCACCCGAAGGCTTTTTATTTTTGCGATATAAAAAAGCGCGGTACAAAGCGGCAGCAGCAAGCTAAGCACAAGCTTGAGCGAGGTAAAGCGGAGGTTCAGCAGAAAAAAGCCTGTTTTTATGTCGGTAAACACAAAAGCGGGCAGAATAACGGACGCCGCAACTGCAAGAGTAAGCAATATTTTTTTTGTTTTAGTTGCCGTCAACACGCACACCCCCAACATATAGTGCTATTATAATATATAATTTTAATAAAAACAAGATTTATTATTTTTTTATTGACAAGCCGCCCTTTTATAATATATAATATCTAACGCTTGGCGCATGTACACGTTCGGGCAACGCCCGAATATTTCACAATTTGCCGTGCAAATTATTTCACGCTGTTGTGAAACAACGGTATTTCACGGTTTGCAACGCAAAGCATTTCACTAAAGAATGAAGTAAATCCCGGCGGATTTGTGAAGTAGCTGCGCTGTGAAGTTTGCGCAAGGCGCAAATGAAGTATCCTCGCGTTGCTCGGATGTTAACAACATTCGTGCACGCCCGAATGTTGTTAATGCCTGCACTATACCGTGCAGAGAAAATAAAGAAATAAGACAAGTTTATTCTTAGAAAGGTAGTGAATTTAATGAAGAGAACATTTCAGCCGAAGAAAAGGCACGCACAGAAGGAGCATGGCTTCAGAAAGAGAATGAGCACAAGAGGCGGCAGAAAAGTACTTGCCCGCCGTCGTGCAAAGGGCAGAAAAACCCTTTCTTACTAATTTTTGTTTTGAACTAACAGAGGGAATGATTTGTGAAAAGCAGTTCGCTTAAAGAAAACAAGGACTTTCGCCGTTTATATTACAGGGCAAAAAGCGTTGCCTCGCCGAATTTGGTTACTTACGCAATGAAAAACCGCGAGGGTCAAACCCGAGTGGGCATTACAAGCGGCAAAAAAATCGGCGGCGCGGTGCAGAGAAACCGCGCAAGGCGTATTATCAGAGCGGCGTTTTCACAGCTTGAGGGCAGAATTAACGGCAGCTATGACATCGTTTTTGTTGCAAGAACAAGAACTACCGCTGTTAAAATGCAGGCAGTGCTTGCAGATATGGAAAAACAGCTTGCCGACTTAGGTGTGATTAAATGAAAAATCCGATTAAACGCCTGTTCGTATTTTTGATTGAAACGTATCAGCTTACTTTAAGCCCGAGGTTTTCACACGGCTCCTGCCGCTTTACCCCCACCTGTTCGCAGTACGCGATTGAAGCGATTGAAACGCACGGGGTTTTAAAGGGCAGCGCGCTTGCCGTATGGCGAATTATGAGGTGCAATCCGTTTAACAAGGGCGGATACGACCCCGTTCCCCCAAAAAAGAATAGTAACGAGGAAAAAGAATGATTAATCTTTTTATTAATCCTGTTGCAGCCGCAATGTCTCAGGGCGGCGGATTATTAGCGCCGCTGTACTGGGTGTTCGGTAAATGTATGGAGTTTTTGCTTCAGCTTCTCGGTAACCAGTACTTTGTTGCAATCATCATCTTTACCGTTGTAACAAGGGTAATCCTGCTGCCGATTAACGTAAGACAGCAGAAAACCGTTGCAAAAACCGCAAGGCTGCAGCCGAAAATTCAGAAAATTCAAAAAAAATATCCTGACCCGAAGGACAGAATGAAGCTCAACGAGGAAATGCAGGAGCTTTATGCGAGAGAGGGACACAACCCGATGCAGATGGGCTGCGGGCCGATGGTTTTCCAGATGGTTTTCCTGATGGGTATTATCGGTATTATCTATTACCCCCTTTCCTACATTATCGGTATGAGCGACTTAACAAACTTTACCGAAGAACTGACCGCCATTATGGAGGGCGCAGGATACAGCAAGAATTACCTTCAGCTTAACGTGCTTGCGCACTGGACAGAGCTAAAGGACACGCTTGTTGCACAGTTGCCCGCACTTTTTACCGACGATAAGGTGGCAGCAATTGAGGAGTACAGGCAGGGACTTTACCTCGGCAACGTGGATATGACCGCAATTCCGACCTGGAAGGGCGGCAGCATTATCCTTATTCCGATTTTTGCGTTCCTTACCTCTATGGCCTCAACCGTTATTTCAACACTTATTCAGAAGAAAAATAATCCCGCGCAGGCAAAGCAGATGGGCAGTATGCTTATGATGATGCTGATGATGCCCTTCTTCTCATTATACATTGCGTTCAAGGTGCCTGCCGCTGTTGGTTTTTACTGGATTATTTCAAACGTTGTTGCAGTTTTGCAGCAGCTGTTTATTGCAAAATTCTATCCTCCCAAAAAGAGTCAGGCAAAGCTGATGGTTGAAAACACCATTGAGCGCCGCGCAAGAGAGGAAAGCATTAAAAGAACTAAATAGCAGATAAATTCGGAGGAACTTATGATTAAAGAGTTTACCGCAACAGGCAGAAGTCTTGACGAGGCTATGGCTGCGGCAAAGCTTGGTCTTCACGCCCCCGCCGACGCGTTAATTCACACAGAGATTGTTGAGCAGAAAAAGAAAAAGTTTTTCGGTCTTTTCGGCAGCTCTGAGGTAACCGTTAAAGCGTCATACGACGACGGCAGAAAGCCAAAGAAGCAAAAGCAGCAGAAGCCCGCAAAGAAAGAGGCTCCAAAGAAGGACGCGCCAAAGAAGGACGCTCCCAAAAAGGAACAGCCTGCAAAGAAGGCGGAAAAGCCCGCGCCTAAAAAGCCCGCACCAAAGGCTGAAAAGGCTGACGAGGAAATTGAAGAAGTAAAGATTACCGAGGCTGACGTTGACATCAAAGCGGCAGAGGCATATCTCGGCGAAATGATAAAAGGCTTAAAGGTTGAGGACGCGCAGATTACGGGCGCAGTTGTTGACGGCGTGCTTGAAATCACAATTGAGTGCGACGATTACGGCATCATCATCGGCCACAGGGGCGAAACGCTTGATTCGCTTCAGTATTTAACAAGCCTTCAGGTTAAAAAGTCAAGCGGCAAATATGTAAGAGTTACGCTCAACGTAGGCAACTACCGCGAAAAGAGAGCGGAAACCCTGCGTAATCTTGCCCGCAAGAACGCAAATTACGTTAACCGTACAGGCAGAAGATATACCTTTGAGCCGATGAATCCTTACGAAAGAAGGATTATTCACACTGCCGTTCAGGAAATCGAGGGCGTTGAGTCAATGTCCATCGGTTACGGGCAGGACAGAAAAGTTGTTATTCAGCCCATCGGCGGAGTTAAGCAGCAGTCCCGCGGCGGCAATCGCGGCGGAAGGGGCGGCAACGGCTCTGCACCGAAGGCTGCGGCAAAGCCTATTCAGAAGGATTTTACAAAATTCGGAAAAATTGAGGTTAACACAGCACCCGCAGCTGAAACAAACGAAGAATAGTAAAAAAGGGGTGTTGCGAAACACCCCTTTTTTAATTCGGAATGAAGAATCAGGAATTCGGAATTATCGGGCGGACTCCGTCCGCACCCGATTGTATTGTTTGAGCGCTTGCGCGAGTAACATTTAATTCCGCATTTCGCATTCCGAATTCATAAATTCGATAGGAGGATTTATGACGACTATCGCAGCGCCCGCCACGGGCAACACACCGGGCGGAATAGGAGTAATCAGAATAAGCGGCGACAGAGCTGTTGAAATTGCAGACAGGGTTTTTGTCTGCGCGGACGGCTCTTCCCTGCTCAATCTAAAGGGCTACCGTGCAAAGTTCGGCAGTGTAAAAAGCGCCGGCGAATGCTTTGACAACGCTGTTGCCCTTGTTTTCCGTGCGCCTAAAAGCTATACGGGCGAGGACGTTGTTGAAATCTCCGTTCACGGCGGTATATATATAATAGAAAAGACGCTCGGCGCGGTTTTTGCCGCGGGCGCGGAGCCTGCACAGGCGGGCGAATTTACAAAAAGGGCGTTCCTTAACGGCAAGCTGGATTTAACGCAGGCTGAATCCGTGGCGGACTTGATTTCCGCGCAGGGCGAGGCGGCGGCAAAGGCCTCCTTCAATCTGCTTCAGGGTGCGCTGAGCGATAAAATCCGCGGCGTTACCGAAAGGCTGACCGACTGCAGTGCGCTTATGGCGGCGTGGGTGGATTATCCTTACGAGGAAATACCCGAGCTTGAGCAGGAGGAGCTGGGCGAAACGCTAAAAACCGCGCAGGCTCAGCTGCAGGAGCTGATTAACAGCTACGAAAACGGGCAGACGATGACGCAGGGCGTGGAAACCGTTATTGCGGGCAAGCCTAACGCGGGCAAATCTACGCTTATGAACCTGCTTGCAGGCAGGGAGAAAAGCATTGTTACCGAAATTGCGGGCACAACCCGCGACGTTGTTGAGGAGAGCGTTCGACTCGGCGAGCTTGTGCTGCACCTTAACGACACGGCGGGAATTCACGCGGGCGGCGACGCGGTTGAAAGTATAGGAATTCAGCGCGCGATGGACAAAATATCCTCCGCCGTTCTGGTGCTTGCCGTTTTTGACAGCAGCGCTCCCCTTTCAGACGAGGACAGAACCGTAATTGAACAATGCCGCGGCAAAAGAGCGATTGCGGTTATTAATAAAACAGATTTACAGCAGCGTATTGACGCCGCCGAAATAGAAGCGGCGTTTGCCGAAACGGTTTACATCAGCGCAAAAAACGGCGAGGGCGCAGCCGAGCTTGAGGACGCAGTTAAGCGCCTGCTCGGTGTTGAGCAGTTTGACGCTTCCGCCCCGATTTTAGCAAACCAAAGGCAGAAAAGCTGCTGCAAAAACGCGCTTGATTATATAACCGAAGCGCGCACGGCGCTTGAAAGCGGAATGACTTACGACGCCGTTAACGTTATGATGGACAGCGCGATTGACGAGCTGCTTGCGCTGACGGGCAAAAAAGCAACCGCAGAGGTTGTGGACAATATATTCAGTAAGTTTTGTGTTGGAAAATAAGAATTGCGTTGAATGAATAACGAATAGTGAATAATGAAAAATTGTGGGCGGAATATCCGCACCTATTTATAAAGGGTGTGGGCATAGCCCACCCGAAATTATTAATTTCTCATTATTAATTATTTATTCAACAAGGTGGCACTATGGAGAAGTATAACGCGGGACAATATGATATTGCCGTTATAGGCGCAGGGCACGCAGGCATTGAGTCTGCGCTTGCTGCCGCGCGCCTTGGGTGCAAAACTGCTGTGTTTGCAATTAACCTTGACTCCGTGGGCAATATGCCCTGCAACCCCTCAATCGGCGGCACGTCAAAGGGACACCTTGTGCGCGAGCTTGACGCACTCGGCGGCGAGATGGGCAAGGCGGCTGACAGGTACAGCATTCAGAGCCGTATGCTCAACCTCGGCAAAGGACCCGCCGTTCACTCGCTGCGCGCGCAGATTGACCGCCGCGAGTATTCAAAGGGAATGAAGCACACGCTTGAGCTTCAGGAAAATTTAGATTTAAGGCAGGCGGAGATTACTGCGCTTGAGCAGTCGGAAAACGGATGGCTGCTGACAACAAGGCTCGGCGCGGTTTACGGGGCAAAGGCTGTTGTAATTGCAACGGGAACCTTCCTCGGCGGCAAAATTTATATCGGCGAGGCGGCTTACGAAAGCGGACCCGACGGCATGTTCCCCGCAACCGAGCTTGCAGACAGCATTAAAGCGCTCGGTATTCCGCTGCGCCGCTTTAAAACGGGCACGCCAAGCCGCGTCAACAGGCGCAGCGTGGATTTCAGCAAAACGGAAATTCAGCTTGGCGACGAGCGCACCGTGCCCTTCAGCTTTGAAACCGAAGCCCGCCCCGAAAACAAGGCGGCGTGCTATATTACATATACTAATGAAAAAACAAAAGAGGTTATCCTCAAAAATCTGCACCGTTCGCCGATGTACAGCGGTAAAATAGACGGCAAGGGTCCGCGCTATTGCCCGAGCTTTGAGGATAAAATCGTTCGCTTTGCAGACAAGGAAAGGCACCAGCTTTTCATTGAGCCCTGCGGACTTGAAACCGAGGAAATGTACCTGCAGGGGCTTTCCTCCTCCTTACCCGAGGAGGTGCAGCTTGAATTTCTGCACACTATTCCGGGGCTTGAAAACGCGCAGGTTATGCGCACCGCTTACGCAATTGAATACGACTGCGTTGACCCGACCTCGCTTAAAGCGTCGCTTGAATTCAAGGACTACGCGGGGCTGTTCGGCGCGGGGCAGTTTAACGGCAGCAGCGGTTACGAGGAAGCGGCGGCGCAGGGACTTGTTGCGGGAATTAACGCGGCAAGATTTGTTCAGGGCAAGCCCGCTGTTACGCTTGACCGCGGCGGCTCTTATATAGGAACGCTGATTGACGACCTTGTTACCAAGGGCTGCAGCGACCCGTACCGTATGATGACAAGCCGCAGCGAATACCGCCTTGTGCTCAGGCAGGATAACGCGGACATCAGGCTGACTCCGCTCGGGCACGAAATCGGGCTTATCAGCGAGGAGCGTTACAACGCCTTCCTTGAAAAGCAGGAGCAGATTGAAAACGAGCGCCGAAGGGTTGAGGAAAAATCGCTTCCCCTCTCCCCCGCTCTTAATGAGATTTTAGAGGCGTGCGGCACCGCGCCCTTAACCAAGGGCTGTAAAATGATTGAGCTGCTGAAGCGCCCGCAGGTTACTTACAAGGCGCTGACGTCCGTTGACGATGACCGCCCCGAGCTGCCGTACGAGGTGTTTGAGCAGGTAGAGATTTCCGTGAAATACGAGGGCTACATCGCAAGGCAGGAAGCGCAGATTAAGGAAATGCGCAGAATTGAGGCAAAGCAAATCCCCGCTGATTTGGATTACTCCTCGCTGAAGGGTTTAAGGCTTGAGGCGATTGAAAAGCTTTCAAAAATCAGACCCGAAAATCTCGGGCAGGCGGGCAGAATAAGCGGCGTTAACCCCGCGGACGTGGCGGCGCTTAATATTATTTTGGAGTCGATGAAAAATGATTGACAAGGATTATCTAATAGAGTGCGCAAATCAGGTGGGCGTTGAGCTTGACAATATGGCGGTTGACCGTTTTGACCTGATGGCACAGCGGCTTGAACGCTGGAACGCGCACACAAATTTAACCGCGATAACCGAGCCCGACGAGGTTGTTGTTAAGCATTTTGCGGATTCGCTTACGGTTTTTAACGCGGTTGAGTTTCCGCAGGCGGCGCGCGTTGCCGACGTAGGCTGCGGCGCAGGCTTTCCTGGGCTTCCCCTGCTGTTTGTAAGGCCCGATTTGGAGCTGACCTTTATTGACAGCGTCGGCAAGAAGCTGAATTTTGTTAGGGAAACGCTTAAATATGAGGGACTCTTCTGCGAAATCCTGCACGGCAGAGCCGAGGAGTTCGGACAAAAAACCGACCTGCGCGAAAGCTTTGACGTAGTTGTTTCCCGTGCGGTTGCGGTGCTTAACGAGCTTTGCGAATACTGCCTGCCGCTTGTTAAGGTCGGCGGAGTGTTTGTTGCAATGAAAGGCGCTGAGGATGAAACGGCGCTTGCCGCTAACGCAATTGAAAAGCTCGGCGGCGAGCTTGAGCGCGTTGTGCCGATTGAACTGCCGAACGGCGATAAGAGACGCCTTGTTGTTATTAAAAAGATTTCGCAAACGCCGACAAAATATCCCAGAAGGGCTAAAAAAATTACAAGCAAGCCGCTCTGATACTGTCGAATAATACATAATATAAAGGATTTCTCCCGACGAGAAATCCTTTTTTTCTGTGAAAAAATGTGATAAGATTATATCAGTGAGGACAAGGGGTAATCGAGAGGATTAAAAATGCCCGAGGAAGTTTTAAGAATTGCAACCGAAAAGCTGCTTCCTAACCCCTACCAGCCGAGAAAGCAGTTTAAAAGCGAGGAGCTGCTGAGCCTGTCGGAGTCCATCAAGGCAAACGGAGTGCTTCAGCCCCTTCTGGCACGGCGGATTAACAACAGCGACTACTACGAGCTGATTGCAGGCGAACGCAGATTGCGCGCCGCAATTCTTGCAAATCAAAGCACGGTCCCCTGCCTGATTGTTGACTGCGATTATGAGGACGGCGCACTGTATTCAATACTTGAAAACATTCAGCGCTCTGATTTAAGCTTTTTTGAGGAAGCAACCGCAATCAGTCAACTGCAAAATCACTTCGGTTTATCGCAAACAGAGATTGCAAAAAGGCTAGGCAAAAGTCAAAGCGCGCTTTCAAACAAGCTGAGGCTGTTAAAGCTACCTGCGGACGCGCGGTATTTCATTGAAAAGGAAGGGCTTACCGAGCGGCACGCACGCGCCCTGCTTGCGCTTGAGGACGAAAAACAGCTGTGGACGGCGCTTAAAGCGATTAAAGAGCGCAACCTGAACGTTACGCAGACGGAATCGCTGATTTCCTCAATGATTAACAAGCCTGCCCGCCCGAAAAAGAACGTTGTTAAGATATTCAAGGACGTGCGTATATTTGTTAATACCGTAAATAAAGCGATTAACACTATGATTGAGGCAGGAATTCCCGCGGAGTCGAACAAAACCGAAACCGAGGATTATATAGAATTCCTTGTCAGAATACCTAAAAACGCGGAAAAGGCGGATAATTCGCCAAAAACCGCTTAATTATACCGAAAAAGACTAACTTAGCTTAAAACGGGCGACCGTTTTAACATATTCTCCTCTTTTCATCACGCGGAACAGCTCGTCGAAAGGCGGGCTGTTCTGCATTTCTATTATTACAGGGATTTATTTACTCTTGTGTTCCACGTGAAACATTACCACAAGATATTGAATTTCACTTTAACAATGTTTATTTGTGCTGATTTTGTCTGTAACTATGTTTGATTTGTCGCAGTTTTGTTGAAAACTATGTTGAAACCGTTTAAAAGTATTGTTTATATGCAGCATATAATCTATAAATTGTTAAAAAGTCTGTTGAAAATGTTAAAAAGCAATGTTTCACGTGGAACAACAATATATTGTGAGAACAAATGTATAGTACACAATTTTCTAAAAAAAGTCCCCTGTGTTTCACGTGAAACTTTCCGTTTTGTATTGATTTATAGTAACGCTTTGGTGTATAATTACACTGTATTATATAATATATAAATTAATACTATTTATATATATAACCTTCCGGCAATGAAAGGCGGAGTACTTATGGGAAAGATTGTAGCTATATTTAATCAGAAAGGCGGAGTCGGTAAAACAACCACCTGTGTTAGTCTTGCCGCCGCGCTTGGCGCAAAAGGAAAGAAAACCTTGCTTGTTGACGTTGACCCGCAGGGCAATTCCACAAGCGGTGTTGGCGTTGATAAGGGCGAGATTGAGTATTCAACATACGATATTCTTATTAACAGCGTACAGGCAAGGGCTATTCTAATTGAAACAGAGTTTAAAAACCTGTCCATACTGCCCGCGAATATGAATCTTGCAGGCGCAGAGCTTGAGCTTGCTGAGCAGGAGGAACGCTTTTTTTCATTGAAAAAGGCACTTGCGCCTCTTGTAGTGGATTTTGATTACATTATTATTGACTGTCCGCCGAGCCTCGGGCTTCTGAGCCTTAACGCGCTTACGGCGGCGGACACTCTGATTGTTCCGCTGCAGTGCGAATACTACGCGCTTGAGGGGCTCAGCCAGCTTGTAGCAACCGTGCGCACGGTTAAGCAGCATTATAACGAGCACCTTGAGCTTGAGGGCGTAATCTTTACTATGTATGACAGCCGCCTTAAATTAAATCAGCAGGTAATTGACGAGGTTAACAAGTATTTTCCGAACAAGGCGTACAAAACAATGATACCGCGCAGCGTTAAATTAGCGGAGGCGCCAAGCTTCGGACAGCCTATAATTTACTATGAAAAATACTCAAAGCCTTCATTTGCCTACAAAAAGCTTGCAGAAGAGTTTTTAAAAAGACAGTAAATGTTCTTGTGAAATAAAGGAGAATAGATATGGCAAAGAAACAGTCAGGGCTCGGTAAGGGGCTCGGCGCGCTGATGTTTGAAAACGCAACCGAGGATATGGTTGCTACAAACACGCTTTCAATCAATGAAATTGTGCCGAACAAGGACCAGCCGCGTAAAACCTTTGACGAGGGTACGCTTATGGAGCTTGCAGACAGTATCCGCCAGCACGGCGTTTTGCAGCCGTTGCTTGTGCGTCCGCTGCCGAACGGGGGCTATCAGCTTGTAGCGGGCGAGCGCCGATGGAGAGCGTGCAGAATGGTTGGGCTGAAGGAGGTTCCCGTAGTTGTTAAGGAGCTTACCGACACCGAAACGATGGAAATCGCAATCATCGAAAACCTGCAGCGCGAGGATTTAAACCCGATTGAAGAGGCAGAGGGCCTTCAGGCGCTTATTGATAAATGCGGCTTCACCCAGGAGGAGATTGCAACAAGCGTCGGCAAAAGCCGTCCCGCAATCGCAAACAGTCTGCGCCTTTTAAGGCTTCCGCCCGAGGTGCTTGAGATGACCAAAAACGGCGACATTTCCGCAGGTCACGCGCGTGCGCTGCTTGCGCTTGAAAATGACGCTATGATTTACGAGGCGGCGCAGAATATAATCAACAACAAGCTGACGGTGCGCGACGTGGAACGCCTTGCAAAAATAAAGGACAGCGCGGGTACTGTTCCGCAGAAACGCTCACGCCGCAGAGACAGCTTTTACGACGAGGTTGAGCTTTCGCTGACGGAGGCTCTCGGCAGGCGCGTTAAGGTTTATACCGGCAGAGGCAAGGGCACGCTTGAAATTGAGTTTTATAATATGGAAGAGCTGAAGGACCTGGCAAATAAGCTTGCTGAATAGCAAACTTATTTGCAGTGAAATTCGTGTTGCGCACGAGTGAAATTTTTGCTTCGCAAAAGTGAAATTGTCCGCAAGCGGACAGTGAAATTCGCCTGTGGCGAGTTTTGGGCGGGACCTCTTGCAGAGGCGGCAGACCCTTTTGTCTGCTACGCAGACATTTCCCCTAACAGGGGAATAACCCGCACCCGATTATATTGTTTTAGGAGAAATATTATGTTAGACATCAGATTTGTTAGGGAAAACCCCGAAATTGTTAAGGAAAACATCAAAAAGAAGTTTCAGGACGAGAAGCTGCCGCTTGTTGACAGAGTAATCGCCCTTGACGAAGAAAAAAGAGAGGCACAAAAGCGTGCCGACGAGCTTCGCGCAAACCGCAACAAGCTTTCAAAGGAAATCGGCAACCTTATGGCGCAGGGCAAAAAGGAAGAGGGAATGGCGCTGCGCGAGCAGGTTAAGGCTCAGGCGGACGAGCTTGAGGAGCTTTCCAAAAAGGAAACGGAGCTGACCGCAGAGGTTACCAAGATTATGATGACAATTCCCAACATCATTGACGATTCCGTTCCGATAGGAAAGGACGATTCCGAAAACGTTGAGGTTCAGCGCTACGGCGAGCCCGTTGTGCCCGATTACGAAATTCCGTACCACACCGATATTATGGAAACCTTTGACGGCATTGACCTTGACGCCGCGGGCAGAGTTGCGGGCAACGGCTTCTATTATCTTATGGGCGATATCGCAAGGCTTCATTCCGCAGTGCTTGCTTATGCGCGCGATTTTATGATTAACCGCGGCTTCACATACTGCGTGCCGCCGTTTATGATTCGCTCCGCCGTTGTTGACGGCGTTATGAGCTTTGCCGAGATGGACGCAATGATGTATAAAATTGAGGGCGAGGATTTATATTTAATCGGCACCTCCGAGCATTCAATGATAGGCAAGTTTATTGACACCATTACCCCCGAGGAAAAGCTTCCGATGACCTTAACCTCTTATTCTCCCTGCTTCCGCAAGGAAAAGGGCGCTCACGGTATTGAGG
>CADBUK010000121.1 GCA_902797915.1 Oscillospiraceae bacterium | reverse complement strand
GGCATATTTCATTGCGAAGCAATTTCATATTCTGAAAGAATATTTCATTAATCCGGAAGGATTAATTTAATTGGGAGAACCTTCTTTACGAAGGTTCTCCCAACGGCGTCCCTTTTTTATTTATAATTTTTTATTAATCGGTCATATTCCTCGTCGGTTATGTGCAGCATTGAGCCGTGGCGCGGGTGCAGGTGGTTAAGCGAAAAACGGCTTTCGTCAACCTCTGTAAAGTTGGTCAAATCCGTGCTTTCCTGCATAAAGTATCCGCCGTCAACAAATCTGTCCGCAATCATAACGTATTTGTTTTTGCCAAGGATTTCATAGCAGCAGTTGCCCTCAATTTTAGTGCTTGCAACGCTGATTTTGTTATCCTCGGTTTCCTCGTACTCTCCGCTTAAATGCTCGGATTTTACAAGGCAGACGCCGTCCTTTGCCTCGTCGGCAACGAACAGATGGTATTTACCGTCCTTTTTGATAATATCGCCGTCGATTGCGGCAAGCCCGCTTTTGGGCTTAAACAGAATTTTCGGCGCGGTTTCAAGGGTTTTAAAGTCCTTTGTGTACGCAAACCAAGGAATTGTTGCAAGGTCGCTTCCTTCGTTCTGATGGCTCCAGTAGAGCATATACATACCCTTTTCGCCGTCAAACATTGCCTGCGGCGCCCATACTCTGTTGGCGTTTTTTGTTTCGGGAAACGCTGAAAAATCAATAATTCTTTCGTTTTCCCAGCGGATTAAATCCGCACTGTCCCAAAAAACCATTGAATTGTTGTTTGCCCAGCCGTCATAGCAGCGCATATCGGTTTCCATAATGTAAAATCTGCCGTCTTCGCCCCTCATAATAAACGGGTCGCGGCAGCATTTTCTGCCGAGCGTCTGCTTGATAATCGGCTTGTTTCCGTTGAGCGCTTTAAAATTATATCCGTCGTCGGATACGGCAAAATGCACGCTTTCGTTTTCGGGCTCGTTGCCCGTAAAATAGCAAAACAGATATTTGCTCAGTTTGTTTTTCATAGTATTTCCTTAATGCTCGTCGCCCAAAACGGCGTGAGCGCATTTTATTCCGTCAACCGCGGCTGAAATTATGCCGCCCGCATATCCCGCGCCTTCGCCGCAGGGGTAAACTCCGCTGATGTTGCACTGGCAGAATTCGTCGCGCAGAATACGCACGGAGCTTGAGCTTCTTGTTTCGGGCGCGGTCAGCACCGCGTCGTAAAGCTTAAAGCCGTTCAGCTTTTTGTCCATCTCTACAATTGCGCTTTTCATCGTTGCGGCAACCCTGTCGGGCAGGCAGTAATCAAGCTTTGTAAGCGTAACGCCCGTGGGGCAGGTGGGTTTTACGTTGCCGAGCTCACGGCTTTCCCTGCCTTCAAGAAAATCGCCCACAAGCTGCGCGGGCGCTCTGTAATCGCCGCCCGCAAGCTCAAACGCCCTGTGTTCAATTTCTCTTTGGTAATATATTCCCGCAAGCGGGTGTTCGCTCGGAAAATCTTTGGGCTCAATACCCACAAGCAGCGCGCTGTTTGCGTTTTCTCCGTCGCGCGCAAGGCTGCTCATTCCGTTAACTATTACGCCCTCCTTCTCGCTTGCGGCGGCAACAACCGTGCCGCCGGGGCACATACAAAAGGTGTATGCTCCGCGCTCGTGGAGTCCGTGGCAGGAAAGCTTGTAATCAGCCGCGCCGAGCTTTGGGTGCCCTGCAAAATCGCCGTACTGCGCCTTGTTGATAAGGCTCTGCGGATGCTCAATTCTTGCGCCTACGGAAAACGGCTTCTGCATAATATCAACGCCGAGTTTGTACAGCATTTCAACGGTGTCGCGCGCGCTGTGCCCGATTGCCATAATTACGCTGTCAGCCTCAATGTCAAAGCTTTCGCCGCGGCAGGTGTAGGTAATGCCCTGCACAAATTTGTTATATACAATCAGCTTTTCAAGCCTGCATTCAAGGCGCACCTCGCCGCCGAGGCTCTCGATTTTTTTGCGTATGTTTTTAACCACAACTGCAAGCCTGTCCGTGCCGATATGCGGCTTTGCCGAGTACAGAATTTCCTCGGGCGCACCCGCTTCATAAAGCTCGTCAAGCACCTTGCGGATGTAGGGGCTTTTAATCCCCGTGGTCAGCTTGCCGTCGGAAAAGGTGCCTGCGCCGCCCTCGCCTAACTGAACGTTGCTTTCCTCGTTCAGCCTGCGTTTAGTCCAGAATTCGTTAACGTCCTTCTGGCGCTCCTCGATTGCCTTTCCTCTTTCAAGAATAATCGGGCGCAGTCCCGCCTCGGCAAGAATAAGCCCCGCAAGCATACCCGCAGGGCCGAAGCCAACGATAATCGGGCGGTATTTTGAAACCCTGTTGTTTTCTGGAATTTCGTAGCGGTACGGCTTTGCAAGGCTGACCTTCGGCGATTTGCATTTTGCGCAAATCTGCTGCTCGTCAAGGCTGATTTCAACGTCAACGCTGTATGTAAAATGCACGTCGTCCTTTTTTCTTGCGTCAATGCTCTTTTTGTAAATGGTCAGCTTTTTGATATATTTCTCATTGATTTTCAAAAGCTTTGCCGCTTTTTTATTCAGTTCCTTTTCTTCCTCGTCAAGCCCGAGCCTGATTTCGTTTATTCTAATCATTCGTCATTTCCCTGTGTTTATCACAAATTTTGTCTGCCGCCGTAATTCCAGAATGCCAGGCAAAATCAAGGTTAAAGCCCCCGCATTCAAATTGCCTGTCAAGCAGCTCACCGCAAATGTAAAGGTTTTCGACTTTACAGGACTCGAAATTATTTACCTCGTTTTCGGGAATTCCGCCGCAGGTAATCTGCGCAAAGTCAAAGCCCTTTGTGCCAGTAATTATCAGCCGCCAGCCCTTTGCGTATTTTGCCGCGCGTTCAAAATCGTTTTCAGCCTGCTTCATAATAATTCCGTTCAGCGCGGCGCCTAAAATGCCCGTAAGACTGCCGAATTTTTCAAGGTGATTTTTAATTTCCGCTTCGCTCAGCTCGGGAATTAAATCAATAACGGCAACGCATTTTTTTGGATTGTCGCACGCAAAATTGCGCCCCGCAATTTCGGATAAATTCATAACCGCAATGCCCGAAAGTCCGTAATCGGTAAACAGTATTTCGCCTAACTCCTCTGCGGCAATCTCGCCGTCAAGCTCAAGGAAAATTCTGCATTTTGCCCTTGTGCCGCTGATTTTTCTCGGGTATTTGCTTGAGGATTTCAGCTGAACGAGGGAGGGGGAGAGCGGAGTAACGCTGTGACCCAGCGCCTTTAACAGACCGTAACCGCTGCCGTCCGAGCCGAGCGCGCTCTGCGCTTTACCGCCCGTTGCGGCAACAACCGCGTCGGCTGAAAAAATACCGCTGTCCGTGTAAACGGTCAAGTCCCCGTCAATGCGCTGCACCGTGCAGTCGGTTATAATTTCAACGCCCGTTTTTGCGCAGGCTTCAAGCAGTATGTCAACCACCGTCTGCGCCTTGCTTGAGTAGGGGTAAGCCCTGCCGCTTTCGTCAAGCCGCAGCATCAGCCCGAGCGAGTTAAAGAAATCCTTAACCTCATTATAATTTTCCGCCGCAGTGTTTGTAAGGTTACACCTGCCGTTGCCCGTTGCAAGTATTTTTTTGCCTGCAACAGAAAGGCGTTCAAGCACTATAACCTCGGCGTCGGGCATATTCTGTTTTATCCTTATTGCACAGGCAAGCCCCGAAGCCCCTGCGCCGATAATAACAACTCTCATAATGAATAATCCTTCAAAATGTATTCAATTAATAATACAATAACTTGGCGGCAAACGCAATTAATAATTGTAAATTTGCACAAATTTCTGTATTATATTAATATTAAATATAAATTATTATAGAAAAAATCAAGTTTTTTTCATTTTCCTATTGACTGTTACAGGCTGATGTGGTATAGTTTCCTTACCTCGAAAAGGGGTTAATTTTTTTGCCCTTTTTTCAGAGCCTTGCTCGTGAGGGAGATTTTAAAATATCGAAATGAAAACGGAGGTGCCGTAAAATGAGAGTTAAGGTTACTTTAGCATGCACGGAATGCAAGCAGAGAAACTACAACACTATGAAAAACAAGAAGAACACTCCGGACAGGCTTGAAATGAACAAGTACTGCCCGTTCTGCAAGAAACACACTCTTCACAGAGAAACAAAGTAACGGAGGATATCAATGGCTGATAATAAGACTTCAAAGCCTGAGGAAACCAAAGCAAAGGATTCCAAAAAGGCAGCAAAGAAAAAGTCAAACAAAAAGAATCCATTCCAAACCATCGCAAAATTCTTCAAGGGTGTTAACGCAGAGCGTAAAAAGGTTATCTGGCCTACAGGTAAGGAAACCGTTAAGAACACAATCATCGTTTTGGTTGTTGTTGTAATCGTAGGCGCAGCAATTTATGCAGTTGATACCGGTCTTTCTCTCGGAATGAAGGGTATCAGAATGCTCAAAGATAAGGCTGAAACCACAACGGTTAGCGAGGAAACCACCGCTGCAAGCTCTGAAGATGAATTGAATGCACTGCTTGACGGCGCTTCTGATGACAGCGCTGACGGCACAGACGCAGCAGAGGGAGAAACAACCACCGCCGCAGAGGCAGAGTAAGCTTAGTTTATATCTGCATTCAGTCTAACGGAGGCAAGCATTAATGGAAGAAGCAAGATGGTATGTTGCTCACACCTTCTCAGGTTATGAGAATAAGGTTGCCAGCAATATTCAGACTGTTGTTGACAACAGAAATCTTCACGATTTAATTCAGGAGGTTTCTGTGCCGACTGAAACAGTTGTTGAAATAAAGGAAGACGGAACCAAAAAAGAGGTGGAAAGAAAGATTTTCCCCGGTTATGTGCTTGTTAAGATGGTAATGAATGACGACACTTGGTACGTTGTTCGTAACATCCGCGGCTGCACGGGTTTCGTTGGTCCGGAAAGCAAGCCCGTTCCTCTCACTGAGGAAGAGGTAAGAAAGCTCGGCGTTGAAAAAGTCAGCGTTGAGGTTGCATACAAGGTCGGCGATATGGTTAACGTTATTGACGGTCCGCTCGAAGGCTTTTCGGGTACGGTTGACAGCGTAGATGTCAACGCAAACAGCGCTCAGGTTACAATCTCAATGTTTGGCCGTGAAACCGCTGTTGAATTTGAGCTCGACCAGTTAGAAAAGGTTGAGGAGTAAAAATTATTTGATAATTAGCAGTATATCTGCTTATTATGCATTCGTTTTGTACGGATGCGTGGGAGGGGGTTGCTTCCCCGCCATACCACATTTATTTAGGAGGAAAAAATAATGGCTCAAAAGGTAGTAGGTTTAATTAAACTTCAAATCCCTGCAGGCAAAGCAACACCGGCGCCACCGGTTGGTCCTGCACTCGGTCAGCATGGTGTAAACATCATGTCTTTCACAAAGGAATTCAATGAAAGAACTAAGAATGACGCAGGTCTTATCATTCCTGTTGTTATTACAGTTTTTGAAGACCGTTCATTCACATTCATCACAAAAACCCCACCGGCAGCAGTTCTTATCAAGAAAGCTTGCGGCATTGAAAAGGCTTCAGGCGTTCCGAATAAGGATAAGGTTGCAACAATCACAAAGGCTCAGGTTCAGCAGATTGCTGAAACAAAAATGCCCGACCTCAACGCAGCTAATCTTGAAGCAGCAATGAGCATGATTGCAGGCACCGCTCGCAGCATGGGCATAGTTGTTGAAGACTAATCCCGTGCAATAGATAGTGGAGGTATTGATATGAAACACGGAAAAAAGTATGTTGACGGCGCAAAGCTTATTGACCGTTCAGCTTTATATGAAACCGCAGAGGCGCTTGATTTAGCAATCAAAACCGCAACTGCAAAATTTGATGAAACCGTTGAGGTTCACGTTCGTTTGGGCGTTGACTCCCGTCATGCAGACCAGCAGGTTCGCGGCGCGGTTGTTCTTCCCAACGGTACAGGTAAGGACGTAAGAGTTGCTGTTTTCGCTAAGGGCGATCTTGCAAAGGCTGCTGAGGAGGCAGGCGCAGATTTCGTTGGCGATGCAGACCTCGTTACTAAAATCCAGGGCGGCTGGATGGACTTTGACGTTGCTATCGCAAGCCCTGATATGATGGGCTTCGTAGGCCGTTTAGGTAAGGTTCTCGGTCCCCGCGGTCTTATGCCTTCTCCCAAGGCAGGCACCGTAACTATGGACGTTGCTAAGGCTGTTCAGGAGGCTAAGGCTGGTAAGATTGAATACCGCCTTGACAAGTCCAACATTATTCACTGCCCGATTGGTAAGGCTTCCTTCGGCGCTGACAAGCTGCTTGAAAACTTCAATGCGCTTCTTGACGCTATTATTAAGGCAAAGCCCGCAGCTGCAAAGGGTCAGTATATTAAGTCCGTTGCTGTTGCTTCAACAATGGGCCCCGGCGTAAGAATCAATCCTAACAAGGTTGGCTCCGTAGCTGCTGAATAATTATAAACGATTAGGAGAACGGCACCGCCGTTCTCCTTTTTTTCTTGCCAAGAAATAATATATATGTTATTATTATTTTGTAGTATTATTACAGAAAACAGCAGTGGCACATCAGACAGGGAACCGTCCCCTGGCTGTACAGTGGATAGTAGGAGTAATATGAAAACTACTTTTTATAATAACTCTAAGTTTGAAATCTTAATTAAGCAGGCTTCACAGTGCAAAATTTTGTATCCAAAGCAAGAAGTGCAAATCACACTTAATAAAGATATTTCATTTACCTTAGCACCATACGCAAGCAGCAATGTTAAGGAGTTTTTGGGAGTAATTGTTTCATATAATATGTTCGTTGAATCAACTATCAGGTTTAGCACGGAAAAAGATGATGTAAGAATACTAATTGATGTTATTACGGTTTTGAGCGACGAGGCGGCAAATTACACCTATGTTAGTGCTCAATCGAATGATTTGATAAACATAGATGTGGAAGCACTTAAGGTTTTAAATGAAGCTGAATGCAGAAAAAAAGTATTGTCAAACAAAAACTATTTAAAAAGGGCAAATAAGAAAAACAAAAAATTCCCTACAACTGAAATAGTACTTGACACTTTGGTGGGTGGAGTGCCGTTGGTATGTGTTTTCTTCTTCGTACTTAAAAACGTTTTTAACCCTATGGTAGCAATTGTAACAAACATCGTACTTTTGGCAATTGTTTTTTCGATTGCTTTTTTAGTGAATACATTAATAGATAAAACTACCAGGCGCTCCAAAAGATGCGCTAATGATTATGATTCGGATGAGTTTAGCCATTATTGCAATGAACAGTATATTTTTTCCGTAATCAACGACAGTAGCAGATATAAAAAATATGAATAGGTACAGATACCTGAAAGCAAATAAGCAGGGATTAATTCCCTGCTTCTTTTATGTTCATTTTAACTTGTCAACCCCCAAATTTTATTTTTTTTTTGCTAATTTTGTCTCTCAGAGATTATCTTCATTTACAACAAATCGGGAGAACTGATTGCAGCTGAATACTCTGTGAGGCTGCAGCATATTGAAAATATAAACAATGCGCATAAAAAATAATCTTTATGCTTGACAAATACATATTTATATTATATAATACAAAAGCTGTTCAACCAAAGACAGCAGGTGCCGATTGGCGTAAGTTTACCGCCTGCCGAGGAATGAGCATTTTGAGTTATATATAATAGGTATTATATATTATTAAGAAATGTTGTGCATTCCAAGGTTTTTGGAATGCACTTTTTGTTATTTGGAAACAGCCATAAAAATCCTATTTAATAGGTAAATAATTATGGAGGTGAAAGAATGCCAAGCGCAGTAGTTCTTGAAAAGAAACAGGCACAGGTTGCCGCTCTTGCTGACAGAATTCAGAATTCAGTTGCAGGTGTTGTAGTTGACTACAAGGGTATCAACGTTGCTGACGATACAAAGCTTCGTAAAGAGCTTCGTGAAGCAGGTGTTGAGTACACCGTTGTTAAGAATTCAATTCTTAAGAGAGCTGCCGAGAAGGTTGGTCTTGAGGGTCTTGACGATGTTCTTGAGGGTACAACCGCTATCGCTACCAGTGCTGACGATTACGTTGCTTCAGCAAAAATTCTTCAGAAGTATGCTGACGCAAACAAGGATAACTTCAATCTCAAGTCAGGTTATCTTGACGGTCAGGTTATCTCGCTTGAAAAGCTTCAGGCTCTCGCTAAGCTTCCGTCCAGAGAGGTTCTTCTCGCAACAGTTTGCAGCGTGTTCAATGCTCCTATCGCAGCATTTGCACGCGCAGTACAGGCTATTGTTGACAAGGGTGGCGTAGAGGCTTGTGAGCCCGCAGAGGCAGAGGCTCCTGCAGAGGAAACTGCTCCCGTAGAGGAAGCTCCCGCAGAAGAGGCTAAGGCAGAGGAAGCAGCACCCGCAGAAGAGGCTGCACCTGCAGAAGAGGCTCCCGCAGAGGAAGCTCCTGCAGCAGAAGAAGCTCCCGCTGAGGAGTAATCAATTTTAATTTTAAAAATTACTAATTTAAATGGAGGAAAATAAAATGGCATCAGAGAATGTAACAAAGATTGTTGAAGAGCTTAAAACTCTCACAGTTCTTGAGCTTTCAGAGCTTGTATCAGCAGTAGAAGAAGAATTCGGCGTAAGCGCTGCAGCAGCAGCTGCAGTAGCAGCTCCCGCAGAGGGCGGCGCAGCAGCAGCAGCAGAGGAGAAGACAGAGTTTGACGTTGTTCTCACCGCAGTTGGCGCTAACAAGATTGCAGTTATCAAGGCTGTTCGTGAGGCAACAGGTCTTGGCCTTAAAGAGGCTAAGGAAGTTGTTGACGGCGCTCCTTCAACTGTTAAAGAGGCTATGCCTGCAGCAGACGCTGAGGCTCTCAAGGCTAAGCTTGAAGAGGCTGGCGCAACTGTTGAGCTTAAATAAGTTAGCTTTAATACATTCAAAAGACGATGGGATTTCCCGTCGTCTTTTTCTTATGCTTCGGTGTGAATTGACGCTTGACCTGATAACTGTAGCGGAGGGCTTCCGCGCCCTCCCTTTTTCTTTTTTTATTTGCATTTTTTAATTGAATAATCGTACATATAGTGTTATAATATATAAGATTATAATAAATATAGTGGGTGTGAAGAATTGAAAGAAAATTCAAAGGACTTCAAACAGAATGAAAATCTTGTAATCGGCAGGAATGCCGTGCTTGAGCTGCTCAAAAGCGGCGCGCAGGTTGAAAACGTGCTCGTTGCCCGCGGCGAGCATGAGGGCTCAATCGTTAAAATCATTTCCCTTGCCAAAGAAAAGGGGATTGTTATAAAGAATGTTGACCGCAAAAAGCTTGATTTTATGTGCGGCGGCGCTAACCATCAGGGCGTTGCGGCAAACGTGCCTTTCCGCAATTACAGCACGGTTGAGGATATCCTTGCGCTTGCGGAGGAAAAGGGCGAGGCTCCGTTTATTATTATCTGCGATGAGCTTGAGGACGGGCATAACCTCGGCGCGATTATCAGAACGGCGGAGGCTTGCGGCGTTCACGGAATAATAATTCCCAAAAGGCGCAACGTGGGGCTTAATTTTGCGGTTGCAAAGGCGGCGTGCGGCGCGCTTGAATACGTTAAGGTTGCGCGCGTGGGCAATCTTACCTCCGCAATTGAGGATTTAAAAAAGCGTAACGTCTGGGTTTATGCTGCGGATATGGACGGTCAGCCCTGGTGTAAAACGGATTTTTCGGGCGGCGTGGCGCTTGTTGTCGGCAACGAGGGCAGCGGGGTAGGCAGGCTTGTTAAGGAGCATTGCGATATTACCGTAAGCCTTCCTATGCGCGGTCAGATTAACAGCCTCAACGCTTCCGTTGCGGCAGGTATTATTATGTATGAAATCGCAAAGCAAAGGCTTGGATTATAATCTGTATAAAAAAGAGTGAGAGTTATGAGCGAGAATAATAATTTATCGGTAGAAGAAATCCTTAAAGAAGCGGAGGCTGTGCTGGCGAGTATCGGCAGACAGTCCGAGGTTGCCAAAGAGGAGATAAAAAGCATAGAGGAGCCCATTGAGGACGAGGTTAAAACCTTTACGCCGAAAATGGAGAAGGAGGAGGTTAAAACCTTTACTCCGAAAGCAGAGCAGGAGGAGGTTAAAACCTTTTCCCCTAAAGCCGAAAGGGCTGAAGCTTCGGAGGCGGAAAAGCCACCCGTAAACGAAAAAACAATGGTTGCCCCAAGGGTTTCGGACAAAACACGAACCGTCAGGGTATCGGAAAAAACCGCGGTTGTACCCGCTGATTTAAAAAAGCAGAAAAGTTTTTTCAAGCATAATTCAAACGATGTTGAATATAACTCAACACCGCCGCAGATTATAGAAAAGGCGGCTACCATCAGAAGCAAGTCCAGATTTGACAAAACCTCTGATTTGGAGGAAATCCCCACCATTCTTGCGGTTGACGAGCTTGATAAAACAAAGATTATGGCTTCAAGTGAAAACCGTTACGACCCTCCCAAAGAGGAAACGGCGCTGCCCGATGAATACGGCAGTATTGACCAAATCAAAATGATTGGCTTTGACGATGACCTCGACGTGCCCATCATTGACGAGGAGCTTGCCGAAAAGCTGCTTGAGGAAAGGCGTGCGGAAAAGGTTAAAAAATTCCGCCTTTTTGCCGAGGAGGAGCTTGAGCCTGACGAAAAAAGCGAGCTTAACAAAATCAACGAGGGCGATTATACCGACAAAACCGAGCGCGCACAGACGCTTGAAAACCTGTTTAAGCGCAAGGCTTCGGCACAAATCAGGGCTTCCATTACCGCGTTTTTCGGCATTTTTCTGCTTGCCCTTACCGTGTTTAAGGACACAAAGTATCTGCCGTCCTTCCTGAACGTCGGCAGCGTTTATCTTATTACTGCGGTAATTTTTTACCTTGCAATTATTATTACAAACATTAACGTAATTACAAACGGCTTTAATTTTAAAAAGGGTATTAATGCCGATTTGCCTGTTGCGGCGGCGTCCCTGTTTATAATGCTGCACACAATTGCCCAGATTGCAGTGCCCGATTTACTTGTTGATGGCGCGGCGCTTTATCCGTCAGCCGCAACGCTCGGGCTTTTCCTTGCGCAGATGGGCAAGCGCAGCGTACTTGTAAGGATTATTAAAAACTTTGAGTTTTTGACCGACGGCGCGGACAAATCCGTTGTTGAGGATATTGTTAACGACGTTGACGCGGCGATTATTTCAAAAAATCTGCTTGAGGGCGAGCCGTATCTTAAATACAGCGTTCACACCGATTTCCCCACAAGCTTTCTTGAAATTTCGTTTGCGCAGGAGCCTGCGGATAAAATGGCAAAGGTGTTAACCCCCGTTATGCTCGGGCTTAACGCGCTGCTGTTTTTGCTGATAGGCATTATCAATAAAAGCTGGGGCTTTGCCTTCAACGCGGCGGCGGCAGGCGTTTTGCTTTCCTGCCCTGTGGTTTCGCTTCTTGCAACAAACAATACGCTTATTGCCATTTCAAACGCGCTGGCGGAAAAGGGCGCGATGGTCTGCGGCTATGAGGGCGCCGATTATGTGCATAATTCAAACGCACTTGTTATGGAGGCGTCCGACTTGTTCGGACCCCGTTCCTGCGATTTGCACGGAATAAAAACCTTTAACGGCACAAAGATTGACGACGCTATTTTGCAGACAGCCGCGGTTGTAATTAAAACCAAAAGCCCGCTTGCTTATGTTTTTGACGACGTAATTGTGGGCAAAAATTCAATTCTGCCTGAGGTTGACAGCGTTATTTACGAAGATAAAATGGGCACGTCGGCCTGGATTTATCAGAAAAAGGTTCTGGTAGGCAGCCGTGATTTGTTAATTCGCCACGGCGTTGCAGTGCCGAAAATCGAGTATGAGGAAAAATATACGCGCAACGGCAAGCGCCGCGCGCTGTATCTTGCAATTGCGGGCAAAATCTCCGCAATGTTTATCGTAAGCTATTCCGCGGACGCTCAGCTTAAAAAGACGCTTAAAAGGCTTGAAAAAAGCGGCATAACGGTTATTCTTAAAAGCTGCGACCCGTTCATTAACGAGGAAAGCATAATGGACATCTTCGGTCTGCCCGAGGGCTTTGTGCGCGTAATGGCGGCGGCAAACGGCAGAATTTTTGAAAAGTACAGCGATATGGCGGTTGAAAAAAGCCCTGCCTACGCCGTGCATAATTCAACGGCAATCGGCTTTATTTCAACGGTTCTCGGCGCGGATAAGCTTGTCAGCGCGCAGAAATACATTTCGGTTCTTGCCTCGTTCGGCTGTGCAATCGGCTTCGGCGTGGCGGCACTGCTTGCGTTTATCGGCGGTATATCGCATCTCGGCGCAATGAACATAATACTTTTTCAGGCAATCTGGAGCGCGTTTGTGCTTCTGGTTTCCGGTATCAGAAAGAATGGAGTATAATCCCTGAATGAATATTAATGAAACACTGGCAAAGGAATTCGGCATAAAGCTCTGGCAGGTGGAAAACACCGTTGCCCTGATTGACGACGCCAACACAATTCCGTTTATAGCACGTTACAGAAAGGAAGCCACAGGCTCCCTTGACGACCAGCTTCTGCGCGATTTGGCGGACAGGCTGGCTTATCTGCGCTCGCTTGAGGAGCAAAAGGAAAAATTCAAGGCTTCAATTGAGGAGCAGGGGCTTTTAACAGAGGAGCTCGCCGCAGCGCTTGACGCGGCTAAAACGCTTACTGAGGCGGAGGATTTATACCGCCCGTTCAGACCGAAACGTAAAACGCGCGCTTCGGTTGCAAAGGCGAAGGGGCTTGAGCCGCTTGCGCTTAAAATATATGAGCAGGAGCAGGGCTTTGACCCGCTTGCCGAGGCTCAGGCGTACGTTAACGACGAGGTTGAAAGCGTTGACGACGCAATTCAGGGCGCAAAGGATATAATTGCCGAGATGATTTCGGACGACCCCGAGGGCAGAAAGCAGCTTCGCTACGTCTGCAAAAACCACGCCTGCATTACCGCGGTCGGCGCTCAGGAGGATTTGGGCGTTTACGAAACCTATAAGGAATACACGGAGCCCGTTTCAAAAATTGCAAACCACAGAGTTCTGGCAATCAACAGGGGAGAGAAGGAGGATTTCCTCCGCGTTTCTCTTGATATTGAAAAAAGCTACGGCGTCGGCGTTCTTAACGGGCTTCACGTTAAGAATAACACCCCAAGCGCAGACCTTGTGCGCGAGGCGGCGGAGGACGCTTATTCCCGCCTCGTTTTCCCGAGCATTGAAAGGGAAATCAGAAATGAGCTGACGGACAGAGCCTCGGCGGAGTCAATCAAGGTCTTTGCAAAAAATACCGCCCAGCTTCTTATGCAGCCGCCCGTTAAGGGCAGGGTTACCATCGGGCTTGACCCTGGTTACCGCACGGGCTGTAAGGTTGCCGTTGTTGATGAAAACGGCAAGGTGCTTGACACGGGCGTGATTTACTGCGCACCGCCGCATAAAAAAATTGATGAGGCAAAAAGCGTCATCAAAGGCTTTGTAAAAAAATATGACGTTAAGATGTTCGCAATCGGCAACGGCACCGCTTCGCACGAAACGGAGGAGTTCGCCGCGGAGGTTATCCGCGAGCTTGATTGCGGCATAACCTATATGGTTGTAAGCGAGGCGGGCGCTTCGGTTTATTCCGCCTCAAAGCTTGCGGCAGAGGAATTTCCGCAGTTTGACGTTTCGCTGCGTTCAGCCGTTTCAATTGCAAGACGACTGCAGGACCCGCTTGCCGAGCTCGTTAAGATTGACCCGAAGGCAATCGGAGTGGGGCAGTATCAGCACGATATGCCGCCCAAGGAGCTTTCTGCGGCGCTTGACGGCGTTGTTGAGGACTGCGTTAACTCCGTCGGCGTTGATTTAAACACCGCCTCTCCGTCGCTTCTGCTTCGTGTTGCGGGCGTATCGTCTGCGGTTGCAAAAAACATCACGGCTTACAGGGAGGAAAACGGCGCTTTCAAATCCCGTGCGGAGCTTAAAAAGGTGCCGAAGTTAGGACCTAAAGCGTTTGAACAGTGCGCGGGCTTCCTGCGTATTTCGGGCGGTAAAAACGTGCTTGATAACACCGCCGTTCATCCCGAATCATACAGTGCTGCCGAGGGGCTTTTG
>CADBUK010000120.1 GCA_902797915.1 Oscillospiraceae bacterium | reverse complement strand
TCAACAAAAAAACGGTTTACAAACGCATTTTTTAACGGAGAAATGATTAACTATATTATCTCCGTTACTTTATCGTTTTTTACAATACTGTGCTTTAAACAGATATTCAAAACTTTCCTCGGCATTAATACCGACATCTCCTGTTTAATTGCATTTATCATCGGCGAAATTACTCTGTTCCTTCTTGAAAAGTTCTTTGTTTACAGGTCAAATGCTTTAAACGGAAACGTTGTTCAAATACTGTACTCCGTAATTAATGCGGGAATTCATCTCGGCTTATTCGCGCTTTTTTCATTTATAGGAAAGGTTGCGCATTTTGAGTCGTCGGCAGTATGGCTGTTCGCGTTTGTTTTTATTTCAATTATCAACTATGCGGCTTAAAGAATATTGATTTCTGATTGCCTTAAACCCGCCGCCGAATTTAAAAACGGCAGAGTTTATAAATGCTTTTTCAGCAACAGATTTGTTGTGCTTTCTGCCATATTATCGTCTGCGCTGATTTTGTTCATTTATTCTATATACAAGGCTTTCCCGTTCGGAGACACAACAATTCTCAGAATGGATTTATACCATCAGTACGGACCCCTGTTTACAGAGCTTTTTGACAGAGTTGTTCAGCGAAAAAGCTTCCTTTACAGCTGGACTGCGGGCGGCGGTTCAAGCTTTATAGGCAATTATTTTAACTACCTTTCAAGCCCGTTATCCGCAATTATTTTCCTATTTGACAGGGACGAAATCCCCTACGCAATAACTCTTATTGCAGCTCTTAAAAGCGTAATAAGCGCCGTATTCTTTACCTATTACATCAAAAAAAGCCTTAACAGGCACTCTGCAATCAGTGCTTCATTCGGCGTTATGTATTCGCTTTCGGCTTATTTCCTTGCATATTACTGGAACATTATGTGGCTTGACGGTATGATGATTTTACCGCTTATCGCCCTTGGAATTGAAAAAACTATTAATGAAAGAAATATAGTCATTTATCTCATTTCATTTGTTTACATTCTTTATTCCAGCTACTATATAGGCTATATGACGGCAATTTTTTCCGTAATATATTTTCTTGCCTATTTTGCATTAACCTCAAAAGAAACCGATATTTCTGCCGAAACCGAGCTAAGCGGTATAAAAAAGTTTGTTTACAAATTAAAAAGCAACCGTTTTATTGACAGAGGGCTGGCTTTCGGCTCTGCTTCGGTTATTGCTGTGATGCTTTGCGCATTCTTTCTTATTCCCGTATATTTTGTTCTTAAAGGCTGCAGCGCAACATCTGACGATATTCCCTCCTCCGCAAGCACTTACTTTACCTTGTTTGACTTTATACAAACTCAGTTTGCAGGGCTTAAAACGACAATACGTTCAAGCGGAGAGGACGTTTTACCAAATATTTATACATCCGTTCTTACTCTGCTTCTCGTTCCCCTGTTTATGCTCAACAAGGAAATACGGATTAAAGAAAAAACCGTTTACGCTGTATTAATAGCGTTTTTCCTGTTTTCATTCAACTTTAATTACGCAAATTTCTTTTGGCATGCTATGCATTTTCCGAACGATTTGCCGTACAGATTTTCGTATATGTATGCCTTCGTTATGCTGATTATTGCTTTCAAATGCTTAATACATCTGAAAGGAACAGGCGTTAAGGAAATAGGAATATGCGCGTTAATCTGGATTGCTGTAATTGCGGTTTCATCAGAACTGCCCACCGAAAAATTCAGAGAAACAACGGTTTATATTAACCTCGGCTTTATTCTTGCCTGGGCGCTCGTACTGTTTTTAATCAAAAACAAAACTTATTCAAAGGGTATCCTTTCTCTGTTCGTTATTGCGGTTTTGATATGCGAGGTAATTATAGGAGACGTCAACACCGATTCGCTAAGTTTTTACAATGATTTAAAGGAATATAATGTAAATTATTCGGACTACACCAAAGCTTCGTTATACATCAAAGATAATGACGACGGGGACTACCGTTACGAGCTCTGCAAGCTTAAAACAAGAATGGACGATAGCCTTTACGATTTAGAGGGTATGAGTATCTTTTCATCAATGGCTTACGAAAAGTATTCGGGGCTTCAGTATTCGCTCGGCAACTACGGAAACCGAATTAACAGTTACACATATAATATTCAGACTCCCGTCTATAATATGATGTACAATCTCAAGTACCTCATTTATAAGAACGAGGGCACCCGCCCGTCAACCCAGTTATATACAAAGGTTTATAACGTTGACGATGACTGCGCGGTATATGAGAACGATTATTATCTGCCGAAAGCATTTTGCGTAAACAGAGATGTTGACGCCTGGAACACTGCCGAAGGCAATCCGTTTTCCGTTCAGGCAGATTTCCTTGCTCTTGCAACGGGATATTCGGGAGTGTTTACACCTGTTCACTTTACTAACACGGCGTTTACAGGATTGACAGGAAGCGACGTTACCGAAATGGGCACTCAGTGGATTACCAAGCCGTCGGGCACAAATTATTCGTCTCTCGACGTTTCGTTTGACGTTCAAAGCAGCGGTAACACTTACGTTTACGTTGACGCAAAGGAGATTTCTAACATAGAGGTTTCCTTTGAGGATTCGGTGCTGACATATAATGTTGAAACGCCGTATATCGTTGATTTAGGCTA
>CADBUK010000119.1 GCA_902797915.1 Oscillospiraceae bacterium | reverse complement strand
CTACGCCAGCGAGGCGGACTCCAAGGAGATTGCTTATTACGAGTCAAACGGCATTAAATTTGCCCTGCTGAATTACACCTACGGCACAAACGGAATTCCGCTGCCCGAGGGCAAGGAATGGTGTACAAATATGATGGATAAGGACAAAATTACCGCAGACGTTACAGCCGCGAGGCAGAATGCGGACGTCGTTATCGTATTCCCTCACTGGGGCACTGAAAACAGCACCTCTGTTTCCGATTATCAGCGCGAGTTTGTTGATTTGTTCCTGTCCCTCGGCGTTGACATCGTTATAGGCACGCACCCCCACGTTCTGCAAACTGTTGAGTGGGTTACGGACGAGGCAAGCGGCAGAAAAATGCTTGTTTATTATTCGCTCGGTAATTTCATTTCGCACCAGACCAGCCTTAACCAGCTCTGCGGCGGAATGGCGCAGATTACCATTGAGAAGAATAACGGCGAAATTTCAATCACAAACGCAAAGCTTATGCCCGTTTGCTGCTGGTACAGCTCGTCAAACGGCAAGTATAAATTCTCGGTTTACCGCATTTCCGATTACACCGAGGAGCTTGGCAACAGCCATAAGCAAAGCGGCGCAACTCCCGAGTATTTTGAGGATTATGCAAGGGATATTATTCCCGAGGAATTTCTTAATCTCGGCTGATTGTGGTAATTGCACAAATGCGCAGACTAAAAATTGATAACGGCAATTCGTTTTCAACAATCTTTTGTTAAAACGGTTGCAATTCGGAAGACTTTTACATATAATAGCATTGTTGAGAACGAGGGTGTTCCGATTTTTCGGGGCACCTGTTTTCTTTTTTAATAATAATTGCTCAAGGAGGAAGAGACTATGAGCAGATTTACAAAAGAGGATATTTTAAAGGACGCGGTTGATAAGAACGTCGAGTTCGTGCGCCTGCAGTTTACCGACGTTTTCGGCTGGATGAAAAGCGTTGCAATCACGGTTTCACAGCTTGAAAAGGCGCTTGATAACAAAATTATGTTTGACGGCTCCTCAATCGACGGCTTTGTAAGAATTAACGAATCGGATATGTACCTTCATCCTGATTTGGATTCGTGGGCAATTTTCCCTTGGCGCACGTTTAACGGCAAAACCACGGGCAGACTTATTTGCTCGGTTTATATGTCCGACAATGAAACCCCGTTTATGGGCGACCCGAAAAACATTCTTAAAAAGGTTATTGAGGACCCGGCTAAAATGGGCTACGGCTTAAACGCTCGCCCCGAGCTTGAATTCTTCCTTTTCAAAAAGGATGAAAACGGTAATCCCACAACGGAGATGACCGACCACGGCAGCTATTTTGAAATGAACCCGATTGACGCGGGCGAAAACTGCCGCCGCGATATCTGCCTTGCGCTTGAGGAAATGGGCTTTACAATTGAGGCTTCGCACCACGAGTGCGCCGAGTCGCAGCACGAAATTGATTTCCGCTTTGACGATATTATGATTACGGCTGACAGGGTTATGACCTTTAAGCACGTTGTTAAAACCTACGCTACAAAGCACGGGCTTCACGCAACCTTTATGCCCAAGCCCATTCACGGCATTGCGGGCAGCGGTATGCATACAAATATGAGCCTTTTTGACCTTGAAACGGGCAAAAATATTTTTGATGATCCAAGCGATCCGCTCGGCCTTTCAAAGGAGGCGTATTCCTTCATCGCGGGCGTTATGAAGCACGTTAAGGGTATTACCGCTTTTGCAAACCCAACCGTAAATTCATACAAAAGGCTTGTTCCCGGTTATGAAGCCCCCTGCTATATTGCGTGGTCCGCTTCAAACCGTTCAACCCTTGTCCGTATTCCTGCTTCAAGGGGCAGGGGCACCCGCGTTGAGCTTCGCTCTCCCGACCCGACCTGTAACCCCTATCTTGAAATGGCGCTTTGCTTTGCAGCAGGTATTGAGGGCATTAAGAAGGGTCTGAAGCCTGTTGACCCGATTGATTTCAACATCTTTGAACTCGATAAGGCGGACAGAAGAAAAGCGGGCATTGAAAGCCTGCCGAGCTCACTGCACGAGGCTGTTAAGGCTGCCGAGACAGACCCGTTCATTAAGGAAACCATCGGCGAGCACGCTTACGACGCGTACATCAGCGGTAAGAAAAACGAGTGGAACGAATACCGCCAGCAGATTTCACAGTGGGAAATTGACCGCTACCTCAAAAAATAAGCGGTCAGTGGTCAGAATGACACAAAAATTTTAAAGCACGGAGGATTTTTATCCTCCGTGTTCTTTATTTTTCCCGGCGGTTGTGTTATTATATTTTTCAGTATTATTAATTAATCGGTGGTTGTTATGGCAGAGAATACCGAAAAGTTAACAGGCATTGTTG
>CADBUK010000118.1 GCA_902797915.1 Oscillospiraceae bacterium | reverse complement strand
CGTTTCATCCTGCCCTCAATTTTAAGGCTGATTACGCCCAAATCGCCGATTTTCTTTAAGTCGCGGATAAGGCTTAAATCCTTTAAACTCAAATCACAGCTTGAGCTGCCGTCCGCCGAAAACGCAAGGCGGCAGGGCTGGGCGCAAAGCCCCCTGTTTCCGCTTCTGCCGCCGAGCATTGCTGAAAGATAGCACTGCCCCGAAACGCTCATACAAAGCGCGCCGTGAACAAAAATTTCAAGCTCCAAATCCGTGCTTTTACGGATTTCGGCGATTTCCTCTGCGGTCATTTCCCTTGGCAGAACCGCGCGGGAAAAGCCCATTTCCTTAACCGCCGCAACGCCCGCAGGGCTGATTACGCTCATCTGGGTTGAGGCGTGAATTTTTGCCTGTGGAAGCGCTTTCTTTATTGCCCGCGCCAAGCCGACATCCTGAATAATAAACCCGCTTATGCCGACGGAAAGCGCATATTCCGCCAAATCAAGCGCTTCGTCAAGCTCATCATCACGGCAAAGTGTATTAAGCGTTAAGTAAACCTTAACGCCTCTTGCGCGGCAGTACTGCGCCGCTTCCTTTAACTCCTCATCATTAAAATTGCCGGCATTCCTGCGCGCATTGAGCGATTTACCGCCAAGATAAACCGCATTTGCACCGCATCTGACGCCGGCAATGAGCGCCTCCTTTGAACCTGCAGGCGCTAATATTTCAAAATTCATAAAGCTATTCCCGAATTATTTGTTATTATATCTTTCGCGGAGATTTGAAATTTCCCTGTTCAGCCTTTCGATTTCACGGCGGGCAACGTCAACCTCCATACGCGCGCGGGCGCTGTCCTCAAGGTAATCCTTAATCTGAGCGCGAAGATTATCCGCAGAGGCGGTTGCTTTTTTGCAGGCGTCAGCCTGGTCAAGCGCAACAAGAACGGCGCACTGCATTGTTGAAAGGCTCGGATTAGAAGACTGAATATTTCTGATTTCGTTATCGACAAACTCGCCAAGCTCCTCAACGTACTGAGCGTCGTCCTCGGAAACGATTGTGTAGCTTACGCCGCCGATTTTAAGTGAAACTCTGTTTTTTTCCATATTACTCACACCTTTGAAATCACATAAATTAATTAAATATAAATTTTTGATTATTATTAGTATAACAATTAAATAAAACCTTGTCAATTATAAAAACATCTGCTATTATATGAGCAGAATATAATATTGTTATTTAACGGAGAAATCGCTATGGCAGTTATTATTAAAGACAATATTTTTGTTCTTGAAACCGAGAACACACATTACGCGCTTGCAAGCGGTCCAAACGGAATTGAGCATCTGCACTGGGGCAAAAAGTGCAGGGTTGACGATTACGAGTACCACGAGGTTTACGAGGTTAACTCAAACCACGCCGCAATGGACTTCTGCAAAACGGAGTATATTCCCTTCGGCTCAACAATGTACCGCGAGGTTGCGCTGAAATGTACGTTTGCCGACGGCTGCCGTGAAACCGTGCTTGATTTCATCGGCGCTGAAAAGGACGGCAACACGCTCAGGGTTAAGCTTGAGGACAGGGCTTACGGTCTGCGCGTTAATCTGGTTTACAAAACCTTTGACGGCACGGATATTATTGAGCGTTACACCGAGTTTGAAAATGTGTCCGACAAGGATATTGAGCTTGAAAAGGCGGCAAGCGCCGAGCTTAATTTCCCGTCGCTTAAACCTTACTGCTTTACAAACACAAACGGCAGCTGGGGCGGCGAATTTTTAAGAAGCAGTCACGAGCTTAAAAGCGGTTCGCTCGTTTACGAATCAAGAAAGGGCACAACGGGACATCACCACCTGCCCGCAATAATCGCTTCAAGGAACGCTACAGAGGAATTCGGCGAGGTTTACTTTGCCGTGCTTTCAAGCCTTGGTAATTTCAAGGTTAGCGTAACAAGGGATTTTACAGGTAAAACAAGGGGAATTATCGGCGTTAACGAATTCGATTTTTCCAAAACCCTTAAAGCAGGCGAAAAGTCAAGAACCCCCTCCGCTTACTGCGGTTTTTCAAACGGCTTCGGCGAAATGAGCAATATGCTTTCACGGTTTGCAATTGACAAGCTGTTGCCGAAGGAGTTTGCGCAGAAAGAGCTGCCCGTGCTTTACAACAGCTGGGAAGCAACAATGTTTGACGTTAACGAGGAGGGTCAGCTTGCGCTTGCAAAAAAGGCTGCCAAAATCGGCTGCGAGCTGTTCGTTATGGACGACGGCTGGTTCGGCGAGCGTAATAACGACAAGGCGGGTCTTGGCGACTGGTTTGTTAACCACACAAAATTCCCGAACGGCTTAAAGCCGCTGATTGACGGCGTAAACGAGCTCGGAATGGATTTCGGCTTATGGGTTGAGCCCGAAATGGTTAACCCCGACTCTAATTTGTACAGAGCCCACCCCGAATGGACTTACCACTACCCGACGAGAGAGCCGAGCCTTCTGCGCAATCAGCTTGTTCTGAATATGACCAAGCCCGAGGTTTTTGATTACCTGCTGACAAGGCTTGACGAAATTCTGACCGAATATAACATTAAATACATAAAATGGGATATGAACCGCCCGTTCTCCGAAATCGGCGCGGAAAACCTTGAAAACCCGAAGGAAATCTGGCAGAGGCACACTCAGGCGGTTTACGATATTGTGGACATTCTGCGTGAGCGCCACCCCGACGTGCAGTTTGAGGCTTGCTCAAGCGGCGGCGGCAGAGCGGATTTGGGCGCGCTTTCCCACTTTGATATGGCGTGGACCTCGGACAACACCGACCCGATTGACCGCCTTGAAATTCAGCACGGCTACAGCCTTGTTTACCCGATTAAATGTATGCGCGCGTGGGTTACGGACGCAAACAGGGACAACCGCCCGATTACAACGGATTTCCGCTTTGTAGTTTCTATGCAGGGCTCGCTTTCAATCGGTTCAAACCTGCTGCTTCTTAACGATGAGGAGCTTGAAAAATACGCAAAATACATTGAGCTTTACAAGCAGGTTCGCCACACCGTTCAGTTCGGCAAGCTTTACAGGCTGCGCAATTTCAAGGATGATAAGATTTATTTCAACGGCTACGTTAACGAGGATAAATCGCAGGCGGTTTACTTCTCCTGCACTAACGCGGGCTCAACCTTCGGCAGACGTTTTGTTAACGTTCGCTTCCTTGGGCTTGACGAAAACTCAACCTACCATCTTAAATCCCTTTGGAGAGAGATGACAAAGAGCGGCGCATACTTTGCAAACGTAGGAATTGAAATTGATTACAGCAAACCGCTTGAATGTGAAATTTTCCTGATGGAAAAAGTTGATTAATATATTATAATTACGCTCGGGGATACCGCTAAGGCATCCCCGTTTTTTTGTTTTCAGGGGGTTGACAAACTTAAAAACGGGCGTTATAATTCTACTATCAAAGGCGATGACGAAGAAAAGTAGCATGGAAATGCGTTTTAAGAGAGTGCGGGCAGGTGGAAGCCGCATAACAGCAGCCGTGTGAAGAACACTTAAGAGCCGCAAGCCGAAAGGGTTTCCGAGTAGGTGCGCCGGTAAGCTGGGCCGTTATTTCAGCAGGCTTTGACTGAAGCCGTGAGAGGTCTGCAACGCAGGCAAAATAGGTGGCACCACGGGTAACAACAGCTGCTCGTCCTATTGTTTAAGGACGAATAGGCTGTTTTTTTGTTGTCCTAATTCTTTTTCAGGAGGAAAAATAATGAAACACACCGATATTAAAGATGTTTTAAAATCCGACGAATTCTTAGGCAGGGATATAACCGTTTGCGGTTGGGTTCGCACGGCAAGGGATTCAAAAAACGTTGCGTTCCTTGCGCTTAACGACGGCACAACGCTGAGCCATCTGCAGATTGTTATTGATAAAAATTCCGACACCTTTCTGCCCGAGGAGGCAGCAAAGCTCGGCGCTTCCGTTAAGGTTTACGGCGAGGTTGTTAAAAACGAGAACAACGGCACAAACGAAATTAACGCAAAGGAAATCACCGTGCTTGGCGTATGCCCGCCCGATTACCCGCTGCAGAAAAAATTCCAGAAGCTTGAAACCCTGCGCGAAATGCCGCACATCAGGGTAAGAACAAACGCGTTTAACGCAGTGCTTCGCGTTCGCTCGGTTATGGCGGCTTCAATCCACCGCTTCTTTCAGGAAAGAGGCTACGTTTACATCAACACGCCGTTGATTACGGGCTCTGACTGCGAAGGTGCGGGCGAGATGTTTCAGGTTACCACCATCGGCTATTCCAAGGATTACGACAGCGCTGAGGAATATTATGCAGACGATTTCTTCGGCAAAAAGGCGGGGCTTTCCGTTTCGGGTCAGCTTGAGGGCGAAATGGCGGCAATGGGGCTTGGCAAGATTTACACCTTCGGTCCCTCCTTCCGCGCGGAAAACAGCAACACCCAGCGCCACGTGGCAGAGTTCTGGCACGTTGAGCCAGAAATCGCGTTTGCAGAACTGCCCGACCTGATTGAAGTTGCCGAGGAAATGATTAAATACATCATAAAGGACTATATGGAAAAATGCCCCGAGGAGCTTGCCTTCTTTGAGCAGCGCTTTGAAAAGGGCTTAACGGAAAAGCTGCTGAGCGTTGTTAACAACGACTTTGCAATTGTTGATTACACCGACGCAATTGACGTTCTTAAAAAGGCTGACGTTAAATTTGAATACCCTGTTGAATGGGGCTGCGATTTACAGTCGGAGCATGAGCGATACATTACCGAACAGGTTTACAAAAAGCCCGTATTCCTTATCAACTATCCCAAGGGCATTAAGAGCTTCTATATGAAGCAGAACCCCGACGGCAAGACCGTTGCCGCAACCGACCTGCTTGTTCCGGGCGTTGGCGAAATCATCGGCGGCAGCGAAAGAGAGGCTGACTACGACAAGCTGATTGCCGCTATGGACGAAAAGGGTATGAACAAAGAGGGCTACGAGTATTACCTTGACCTGAGAAAATACGGCTCTGTTCCCCATTCGGGCTTCGGTCTCGGCTTTGAGCGTATTATTATGTACTGTACGGGTATGGCAAACATAAGAGACGTTATCCTGTTCCCGAGAACAGTAGGAAACATTAAATAATTTAGTGATTAATATAATAAATCTGTAGGAGGATTTAAAAATGGAAGACAGAATGATTTACCCCGAAGGGTATGCGTCCTCCCTTTCGCAGAGGGACACGCAGCGCGCCATTAAAATTGTAAAAGACACCTTTCAGGTTAAGCTTTCACAGGCGCTGAACCTTGACCGCGTTACCGCGCCGATTATGGTTACAAAGGCAAGCGGTATTAACGATGACCTTAACGGCGTTGAGCGCAAGGTGCATTTTACAATGAAAAATATTGAGGGCGAGGCAGAGGTTGTGCAGAGCCTTGCAAAGTGGAAAAGGCTGGCGCTTTACCGTTACGGCTATCAGGCAGACGAGGGACTTTATACCGATATGAACGCCATCCGCCGCGACGACGATACCGACAACCTCCATTCACTTTTCGTTGACCAGTGGGACTGGTGCAGGGTTATTACCAAAGAGGAAAGGAACCTTGAATTCCTTAAAGAGATTGTTTCAAAAATCGTTAAGGTAATTGCGGAAACTAACGATACAATCAAGGAAAAATACCCCGTTCTTTCGTTTGAAATGAAGGCTGAGCCCTTCTTTATCACAACTCAGGAGCTTGAGGATATGTACCCCGAGCTTACCCCTAAGGAAAGGGAAAACAAAATCGTGCAGGAGCACGGCACGGTATTCCTTATGCAAATCGGCGGCAAGCTGAAAAGCGGCGAAAAGCACGACGGCAGAGCCCCCGACTACGACGACTGGGCGCTTAACGGCGACATTTTGATTTGGAACGATTTGCTTGGCTGTGCGTTTGAGGTTTCCTCAATGGGAATACGCGTTGACGCCGAAAGCCTGCAGAGACAGCTTGAAATTGAGGGCGTAACGGAAAGGGCGGAATTCCCCTTCCACAAGGCAATACTTGACGGAACGCTTCCGCTTACAATCGGCGGCGGCATAGGCCAGTCAAGAATTTGTATGTTGCTGCTGCAAAAGGCGCATATCGGCGAAGTGCAGTGCGCAATATGGAGCGATGAAATGCGCGACGAATGCAAGGCGCACAATATCATCCTTCTTTAAAACATAAAAAACGGGCGACTGAATTATCAGTCGCCCTTATTTTTTATCATTCTGTTTAGCCGATTGCCTGCTGAAGAAGCGGGCTGTTATAAAGCACCTCTTCGTCGTTTGCCTGATAAGTGTTTATGCTGGCGCCGGCAAAATGCTCGCTTGTGGTTGTGTTAATTGTTTTGTACTGAGAAGACTCGGTTTTATAGGTTTGGTTCTTTTCTGCCTCAGCCTCTTCAAGAGAAGCGAAGTAATCCTCGCAGGCATAAATGTAACCGTAGAACTTCTGACCGAAGTGATTTTCGCCGCTTGTAAAGGTTACGGTGTCAAAATAAGTGCTGCGCCAGTGTGACTGCGAGCAGGTTACGGTGTCGCCGTCAATAACCTCTACAACTGCAACGTGGCCGCTCCATACAGCGATTGCGCCGAGCTTCGGCTCCTGACCGTAGGAATAATAGCCGTTGTTTTTATTAATGCTGTACCAGGCGCCTGCATTACCCCTTGTGATTTTGGGTGCCTCGCCCGTGATTTCGTAAATTCTGCCGTAGGCATAAGCGGTGCAATTCGGCATTCCGTACCCTGTTTGTGAAAAAACATTAAGCGTTTTATTATAATATGAATTGCTTTTGCTTGGTGCCTCAAGTCTTGGTGTGAAGCCTTCGTCATCTGCAGCGAATGCAGAAATCGGGAAAATTGCGATGATTAAAAGTAATGATAAAACAGTAAGTGTGATTGATTTTAAAGTCTTAATAATAGTTACCTCCTTGGCAGCGGATTGGGTTTGACAACTTTTTGCCTCCGCCTTGTTGGATACGAGTCTTTTTTTCACGCTTTTTCTTTTTGCCTCTTTTGCGGAAACTGACCGCTGAGGCGTTCACTTGCTTTTCACATCGCCGACAATTGTAGCACAACCGTCAAGCCGTAATCTATGGAAAATGTCAACAAGCATTTTGTTACACTTTTGTAATAAGTATGCACATTCAACAAAATTCAAACCATTTGCTTGACTTTTATTTTGACACATTTTGGAATTGTGTAAAAATTATACTCTTTATTTTGCCCAAAATTATAAACTAATTATAAACTATCGCTAATTGCATAAAATAATAACGAAAAAAATGTAAAGGAAGTGCTTTTATGCAGGGCAAAATGCCAAAGAAAAACAAGATTAAATTTAAGCCGAAGGACGATTATGTAAAGAAATACCATTTAAGCCCGCAGGGAGAGGCGGCAACAAATGCCTTCGGTGCAAATATGTCGAACCCGACAGTTCAGCCTGACGCAAGAACGGAAATGGGCGTTGCCGTACCCGATGAAGAAAACGTGGAATATTCCAAGGAGTATGGAGAGGAAAACAAGCTTTAAACCGAATTTAACCATAAAGAAACCCGCGTGCCTTAACAGCACACGGGTTTCTTTATATATTATATACATTATATATATTAATCCTCGGGTGAGTATTCAAGAATATCGCCCGGCTGGCAATCAAGCGCCTCGCAGATTGCAATAAGGGTTGAAAAGCGGATTGCGCTGATATGGCCGTTTTTCAGCTTTGAAAGATTAACGTTTGCAACGCCAACCTTTTCGGAAAGCTCGTTTAGGCTTATTTTTCGGTCTGCCATTACCCTGTCGAGCCTTAAAACTATTTTGCCCATAAAACTGCCCCCTTTTTATTAAAGCGTTTCGTCAGACTGCTGCTGAAGCTCTGCGCCGTATTTGAAAACAAGAGTTAAAACAAACACAACCGCAAGCACAAGCAGACCGCCGAGATTAAGCGAAAGGTCCATAACATTGCTGCCGCTTGCAACGGAGCCCCACAACGATTTGCAAATCGGGGAAACAACGATTACGGGAATAAGCGACCAGCCGAAGCGCTGCATTGACTTGATAACGCTATCGCAGAACGGGGTGTCACATTTCTTGAGCGCCTTCATAAGATACTTAATCATATAGAACATTGCCGTTAAGCAGCCAAGATAAATAAAGCTTACAACAAGCGCGCCGATGATTTTGCCCATAGTGAATTCTACGGGATTTGTTTTTGTGCTAACCTTTACGCCGTTTTCCGTTTCGGTTACGGCAAATTCCGACAGGTCTTTGTCATTAACAGTGATTTTTGTGCCGTCAGGCAGATTGAAGATTTCGGAAATGTCCTCGCCGTCATCAGTCTTGATAAAGCCCTTGAGCTTATCTAAAGCGCCCTTGCCTGCGTCAACGTCAATCTGAGTTTCTACGGTTACGTTAATGTCCTGCTTTGCAACGAGCCCTGCTGAAACCGTGCCGATAGCTACGGCAACCATTCCTGCAATCAGGCAAATAATTATAATAATTGAAACAACGTAACCGACTGTGCCCGCGGTGTTAATGTTTTGCTTAATTTTTGAGTTCATAATAATACCTCCAAACGAATTAGATTAACAATTTAATGTTTATCGTTAATTTCATTATACACCGTTTTTAACATTTGTCAAGTATTTTTTAACGTTTTTCGTTAAATTTTTTATTTTTGTTTCCTAAACCGCCGTATTTATTGCAAAGGGCGGCTTTTAATGCTATAATAACTTATAATAATTATAAACATTATATTCAGGCAGAGCAAGGAGCCAATTATGACCGGACGCGAGCGAGAGGAAAAGCTGAAGGAAAAATTCAATAATGACGCTTCCTCCCTTTCGGACGTTGAGCTTCTTGAGCTTTTACTCTGCCGTTCGGAGAAAACGGACTGCGCAGAGGGCACGGCAAAAAAGCTGATTTCCGTTTTCGGCAGTCTTAACGGCGTTCTTACCGCGCCGCGCGAGGCGTTAAGCGGGCTTGGAGTTTCCGAAAACACGGCAATCCTGCTTTCACTGTGCCGCAATATAGAAAAGCAGGTTCACGTTGACGCAAGCAAAAACATTAAATATCTTCACGGCACCGAAGACGCAATACGGCTTTGCAAGCTTATTTTATGCACAGAGCCGCTTGAAAATATGCTTTTTATCACCCTTGATGAAAACAATAAAATAATTAACATTCATCGTCTAACTGTACTCGGCACGGTAAGTACCGTAACCGTTAACCCGCAGGACCTTGCAAAAGCCGCAATTTTTGATAACGCACACAGCGTTATTATTTCACACAATCATCCCCACGGCAGACCCGAGGTTTCAAAGGAAGACGTTGAATTTACACTGAAGACAACAACGATGTTAAGAGAAATCGGAGTACTGCTGGCAGACCATATTATAATAGGCGAAAACAGCAATACTTCTATGAGAAGCATTAAAAAATACAATGGGTATTTTGATTAAATAATAAGGAGTAAGGATATGACTACTGAAGAAAAGAAAGCACTTGCACAGGAAGCAATTGAGGCAGGCAGCGCCTGCGCAGAGCTGAAGGCTGCGGCGCAAAGCTATATTGACGCGCTCGGCACAGACGGCGAGGCCGAGGCGGCAAAAGCACTTGTTGCAGAGGCAAAGGAAGACATTAATTCCATTGACGACACCATTGCGTTTTTAAAATCCGATTTGGCAGTGCAGATTTTCGGCGCCGAGCTTGCGCCCGTAAAGCTTGAGCAGGCAATACAGCACAAGGCAAACGGCGGAATTTACTGCGACTGCCCCGGCTGCACCGCCGCAAAGAAAATCATTGACGCAGAGGCGGAGTTATAATTATGATTTGGGTTAGCGAAATAAAAACCGCCCCGCCGAGCGAATTTAAAAACGAACTGCAGGAGCGGGTTTACAGCACGCTTAACGAGCTGAACATTCCGTTTGAGCGCGTTGACAATGACGAAGCGCTGACAATGGAGGACTGCGTTGCAATTGACGAAGCGCTTAGCACCAAAACCGCCAAGGCGCTGTTTTTGTGCAACAGGCAGAAAACGGTTTTTTACCTGTTTGTTACCGCGGGGGACAAGCCCTTTGTAACCAAGGATTTCGGCAAGGCGCTTGAAATTTCAAGGGTTTCCTTTGCCCCGCCCGAAATAATGCTTGAAATGCTGGGCACAATACCGGGCTGTGCAAGCATACTAAGCGTTTTAAAGGACGGCGATAATCAGGTAAGGCTGATTATTGACAACGACGTTATTGCCGCCGACGATTTTGCAAGCCCCGACTGCACCACAACGGGCTACATAAAGCTGAAAACAAAGGATGTGCTTGAGCGCTTTTTGCCGCACACAAAGCACACCCCAACGATTATAAAAATATAAACTAAGGCTCGTATAAAAACGGGCCTTTTTTCACATTCTAAAACTAAATTTCTTTAAAACAGTTGATAATTATAAAATAATATGTTAAATTAGGAACTTAACAGGATTAAAAGTTACCAAAGGAGATATTAAATGGCTAAGATTAAAAGCAGCACACTGCACAAAATCGGAAACAAGCTGTTTAAATATATGTATAAAAACCCTGAGCGAAATATGCTGAGAATTATTAAAATCGGCAAATTTGTTGCAGGCGGAATGTACCCGAAATCAACCTTTGAAGCCCCGATTGACATTGTTTCAAACAAGGACAATATCTGGCACGACTACCTTTTTAACGGCTTAAAGGAAATTGACGAGGAGGTTTTAACAAGGACAATCCTTACCTTCGGCATTGACGCGGGCTACGTAGGCACCTCCACACTGCGCCAAAAGCGCGACGAGCTGCACATCAACATTCCGTGGGTTATTCTGCTTGACCCGACCTCTGCCTGCAACCTGAAATGCAAGGGCTGCTGGGCTGCGGAATACGGCTACAAATCCAACCTTACGCTTGACGAAATGCGCAGGCTTATCAAAGAGGCTAAGGAGCTCGGCACACATTTCTTTATGTTCACGGGCGGCGAGCCGCTTGTTCGCAAGGACGACGTTTTAACCCTTGTGCGTGAAAATCAGGACTGCATTTTCCTTGCCTTTACAAACGGCACGCTGGTTGACGATAAATTCTGCAAGGAAATGAAAAAAGCGGGAAATCTGGCGCTTGCGCTTTCCATTGAAGGAACAAGGGAAACCACTGACGCACGCCGAGGCGAAGGCGTTTACGACAAGGTTATAGAGGCAATGCGCCTGCTGAAAGAAAACAAATGCCTGTTCGGCACCTCCGTTTGCTACACAAGCCAGAACTATGACGCCGTTACAAGCGACGAGTTTTACGATATGGAAATCGAAATGGGCGCAAGATTTGCCTGGTATTTCCACTATATGCCCGTAGGCAACGGCGCTGACACAAGCCTGCTGCTTACCCCTGAGCAGAGGGAGCACGTTTACCGCGCTATCAGGGACAAGCGTAATTCAAAAACGGGCAAGCCAATATTTACCGTTGATTTTCAGCACGACGCCGAATTCGTGGGCGGCTGTATTGCGGGCGGCAGAAACTATTTTCACGTTAACAGCGAGGGCGACGTTGAGCCCTGCGTTTTCATCCATTACAGCGACAGTAATATCAGAGAAAAGAGCGTGCTTGAATGTTTGCGTTCTCCCCTTTTCTACGAGTATTACAAGGGTCAGCCGTTTAACGACAATATGCTGCGCCCCTGCCCTATGCTTGAAAACCCTGACAAGCTGCGCGGCATAATCAAAAAGACGGGCGCAAAATCAACAAATCTTATTCAGGCGGAAAGCGTTGACGAGCTTTGCGGCAAATGCGATTTGTACGCTAAAAACTGGGCGCCCAAAGCAAAGGATATCTGGGAAGAAAAGGAGCGCTTCAAGCCCTTTACCCAGTATTACCGCGACACCCCTGAGGGAATAGCGGAATTCGCAAATAAGAATAATTAAAAAATCAAGGCTACATCATTAATTTGATGTAGCCTTTTCTTTATAAATCGGAGCAAAACAAGCCGATAAATACGTATTATTCAAACAAGCTAAGTTTTCTTAAAACCATTTTCGCTTTTTGCCGATGAGCATTAAAACAAGCACCACGGTTATTGAAAGCACAATCACGTAAACGTAGCCGTAACGCCATTCAAACTCGGGCATAAACTTAAAGTTCATTCCGAACCAGCCCACTATCAGCGTAAGCGGAAAGAAAATGCTGGTCATAACAGTAAAGCGTTTCATCGTCTGGTTAAGCTTTAAATCAAGAAACGCCGAATACGCGTCCTGCAGATGATTTATTGAATTGCTGAGGGAGTCCGCGTCCTCGCGCAGACGTATGATTTTATTTGCGACGTTTGAAATGTACATCAAATCCTCGCTGTCAAAGATGTCGTTTTCATTTTCCTCAAGCGCCTCGGTAAAATCAAGCAGCTGCTCATAATAATTGTGCATTGTAAGCAGTTCCTTTTTAAGCTGCAGCAAATCAAGGCTGAAATCGTCGTCCGTATTATCCTTGAGAACGTCCGCTTCAAGCTCCGTAATATCGTTGCCCATATCCTCAATAAACTTGAAATCATTAACAATCAGCGCGTCAAGAAACGCATAAATGATTTTTTCAAGCGTGGTATTTGTTTCTGGGTAACGGTTGAGCGCGGCTTCAAATTTCTGCTTGATTGAGCCGTCCGTGTCCGCCACGTCAACAAGAATAATCATATTCTTTTTAATGTAAAGCGCAATGCAGGCTTGCGACTGCAAGTCAACGGTATTGACGATTTTTAACTCTGTAAAGGTGTAATCCTCGTAAACCTCAACATCGCTGCGAAAGTACTTGTTAGCCGCCTTACACGCCGCAATACTTGAACGCGCAAAGCCGAAATCCCTGCCGAACTGCTCCAGCTCATCAGGAGTAACATAGCCGATTGTAAGCACATTTTCGTCAATATTGTTAATGTCAATCGGCGTTAATCGATTTTCAAGAGTAAAGAACATTTTAACCACCTACGGTTTCGCAATTGATAATATTTATCTGATTTGAATATGCCGCGCGCAGCACATTCTGAGAGTCATAATAAGTAACGTAGCCGACTGCGGCCCAGGCGGCAGTGTTTGAAAAGCGGGTAAAGTTTGTAATATAAACGCCCGTTTCGTCAATGCCGTCAAACTTTGAGGTAAGCAGTCTGTTGTTAATATCAAGCACGAGGGACTGCGGGTTAAAGCCCTCCTCGTTGCTGTAATAAAACGCCGTGCCGATTGACTCAATTACGCAGCCCTGCGGAATTCCCGCAACCATTACAAACGAGCCCCTGTCCGCCGTTTCGTCATAGCTGAAGCTGAGCGTAACCTGCGGAATTTCGGAAGCCGTCGGAACGCTCGGTAGCGAGCCGCCCTCGGTATAAACGGGAGTAATAACCGCGTCGTTGCCCGCTGAAAGCGTAGCAAGCACCTGCACCTCATCATAACTCCACTGCCCTGCCGTGCAGCCGTACTTGAACGGCACGTCGGGAAGAAGCGAAGCAAGGCTTGTAACCGCCGCCCATTCGGACGG
>CADBUK010000117.1 GCA_902797915.1 Oscillospiraceae bacterium | reverse complement strand
GCACAGGGTTATTTTATTCGCCGTTCCACAGGTGTTTTGAAAGGTTGACCTTGCCGTCAATAAACTCAACGCCCTCGCCCTCAAGCAGCGCAATCTGCATATTGCTGCCGCCGAAGGCAAATGCGGGCGAAACCTCGCCGAAGCGGTTAACAACACGGTAGCACGGAATATGCTCGGGGTCAGGATTAACGTGGAGCGCATAGCCTACCACCTGACTCCAGCGCGGGTTGCCCGCCATTGCCGCCACCTGCCCGTAGGTTGCCACCTTGCCGTAAGGTATCCGCCTCACGACCTCATATATTTTTTCAAAAGTGTTGCCCATATTACACCAAATACTTTTTATCAATTTTGCCGTTGAAAAAATTGATTATATTCTCAGCGGCAAGAGTATTCATCTCAATAAAATTATTCCTCGTAAACGGCGCAGTATGCGGGGTTAAAATAATGTTTTTTACTCCGCGCAGAATTGAATCCGTGCAGGGCTCGGTTTCAAAAACGTCAACCGCCGCGCCTTTGATAACGCCGTTTTCAACCGCGGCTTTCAGCGCCGCATTGTCTGCTATTCCCGCACGGGCAACGTTAATCAGCACGGCACTGCGCTTCATTTTTGCAAGCGCAGTTTCGTCCATCATTCCTCTCGTTTCCTCCGTGAGCGGAAGGGCAAGCACAACATAATCGCTATGCGCCAGAAGCTCGTCAAGCGCAGCGAATTTATAATCAAAATCGGGCTTCGGAGCCCTGCAATAATAGCGGATATTCATACCGAAGGCGGCGGCTCTTTTTGCAAGCGCCTGCCCTATTTCGCCAAAGCCGATAATGCCGAGGTTCATTTTGCTTGTGCCCTCGGTCATAATTCTGTTCCAGCAGCCCGACTGCATATCGCTGTTGAGCGTGTGAATCTGACGGGCAAAATAAAGGATATACGCCATAACCTGCTCCGAAACAGCGTCGCCCACCGTGCCGACGGTTCTTGCAACCGCAATACCGCAATCACGGCAGGCCGCGGAATCAATATAGTCGTACCCGACGCCGCGAACGGAAATAATTTTCAGCTTATTGCATTTTTCAAGCAAGCCCCTGCTCATCGGCTCAAAGGCGTTTATCAGAGCGTCCGCGTCGCAGATTTCTTTATAATATGCGTCTTCATCGGCAATGGCTTTGTCCGTAATATCGCAAACCTCAAAGCCGTTTTTGCGCAGCAGCTCCGCCGCGCCGCAGTCGTCAAAGAAAAAATTTCTTGCAGAAACAGCAACCTTCATTCCAACACCTCCGCTTATACATTTATAATAAATCCTGCCCAACAAAAAAGCAAGGCTGAAGATACAGCCTTGCTATATTTTTACCCGTTTAATCTGCCTCCTCGTCCAGAGCTTCAAGCAGAAAGCTGACGGGACGAAAACCGTCGTTACAGGAAATCATTGCCGATTTGGGATTTTTCATCCAGCCGTCGTAAAAATCTCCGCCGCCGTGCGCAAGCGCCATAACAAAGGGCGACACGCTGCCCCACGCGCTTTCGCAAAAGCCCTGCGGGCGCGCCCAGCCGTCAGCAACAAACACCTGCCCCACCTGCATATCGCAGGCGTGCTCTATCGGATTTTCATACTTGCTTATGAGGTCGTCATACCGCGCAATCCTCATAACCGTTATTTGTACTTTTTTCATTAATTATTCCCACTCTGCAATAAAGGAGTGAATCTAAACTTTTTTGTTTAGAAATTTTATCTCTTTTTGCACCTGTTTTACACGCTTTATCTCTTTTTCAAACTTTTTAGCGTCAAAATAGCGTCACGGATTTGAAAGCTAGTTTGTTTTGTGTTTTGTATTGAACAATAATACTATAGCATATGCTGTTATAATTTGTTATCGCCCTTTATACAAATTGCATTTGTTATGAATATTCCTGTTCTTATCATAAAAAAACTATTATTTTATGTTTCGATTAACACCTATATAGTAAAAATCACCCTTCTGTTGGTTCCAGTCAAATACACCTTTTAACATTTTTATTCCTAATAATTCTGTTGTTACTTCTTCAATACTGTTGATTTTTTCGTGCTCTTTAACGCTCTCTTTTGAATTATTCCAAAACCTATCAAAATCCACATTGCTAGAAAACTCAACTACATATACCGCTTTACATCCCGATTGGTTATATCTAGTTATTGCTTTATCAATATGATTAAACAGATACTGTTTATTGTTATGAATTAACCCCTCGTAAATTGCTATTGGGATACCTTCTTTAGTTATTCTGATATCAACTTCTCCTGACTTTTTTTCGGTTTTACCAAACCCCAGTTGCGACTGGTCAGCAATTGAATAGCCAAAACGGCTAATTGCAGAATCAAGGAGATTGCGTATTTCCCTATTTAATGCATCTTCATCAAATGTTTCATATGAAGCTGGATTGTCTGCTATTTTTGAGCAAGACACAATAAATTCGTGGGGTAAATCCACTTTGAACATTGATACTTTTGACTTTTCCTCAAAACTCTCAATAAACTCCAGCCCTTTCAAAGTAATATATGCCCGTTCAAGCCATACAACCAAAGGAGCTTTATTTCTACCGCCTTCCGCAAATGAAGCACCTG
>CADBUK010000116.1 GCA_902797915.1 Oscillospiraceae bacterium | reverse complement strand
TACAGGCGGTGCAGCATAAACAGGCTGTGCGGGTTGTTCGTTAACAGGCTGCTGAACAGTCGGCTGTTCAACAGGTGTTCCGCAATTTGTGCAGAAACGGAAGCCCTCCGGAATCGGAGCGTTACAGTTTTTACAATTCATAAAAAATTCTCCCTTAAAAATCATTTTTTATATTATAACATTAAACATAATAATCCGTCAATAAAAAAGCCGTTAAGGAAATCCTTAACGACTTTCTTCCGCTATTAATTTCTTTAATCTTTCCTTGCCGCTTTCGTAATAGGGCTTGGTTTCGGCAAGCATACTTTCATAAAACGAAACCGCAGAGGCGCGGCGTTCGTTCGCAAGCTCCTGCCCCTTTTCCGTCAGAAAGCGGGAATAAAGCTTTTCAAGCTTGAATTTATACTCCTGAAAAAACGAAGGGGTTTCCTCGTCCGTGCCGTCAAGCACATAGCCGTTTTCATCAACGGAATAAAGCGGCTCGCCCTCTGCGCCGTTATAAAGCAGGGTGCGCGCAACGCCCATTGTGCCTGAAGCGTCAAGCTTATCCGCGTCAAACAGAATTTTCGCCTCAAGCGTTTTCGGCTGATTATCGCTTCTGAAGCGGTGGGTACTTATGCAGTGTGAAACCGCGCCTGCAAAGCCCTCGCCGAAGCCGTTTGCAGTCAGGAAATCATACGCCTTTTTTGCTCCGACCTGAGCATGACACAGTGCGGGATTTTCAAACTGCTCCTTCCTGCCGATGTCGTGAAGCAGGCAGGCGGCAATCAGAATATCATAATCCGTTTGCGGCTCTGCGGCGGCAATTTCAAGCGCGTTATAAAGCACGCGGTAAATATGCTGCTTATCGTGGGCGCTGTCCTCCATACAGGAAAGCATATAGCCCTCAAGCAGTTCAAAGGTTTCCTTTGTCATATTAATAGGTGCTGCGGTACTTTTTAAGCTTTTCCTCATCAAAGCTTTCAATGAAGTCGTCATAAGTACCCTTGAAATCGGTAATACCGCCGTCTGCAATTTCAATTACGCGGTCGGCAATAGTCTGAATAAACTGGTGGTCGTGCGAAGTGAAGAGCACGGTTTCGGGGTAACGGATAAGACCGTTGTTAAGCGCCGTGATTGACTCAAGGTCAAGGTGGTTGGTGGGCTCGTCAAGAATGAGCACATTTGCGCCCGAAAGCATCATTTTGCAGAGCATACAGCGAACACGCTCGCCGCCCGAAAGCACGCTTGCCTTTTTAAGCGCCTCATCGCCGCTGAACAGCATTCTGCCGAGCCAGCTTCTTAAATCAGCCTCAAGAATAAGGGTTGTAAACTGACGAAGCCAGTCAACAAGGCTTAAATCACAGCCGTCAAAATACTCGCTGTTATCGCTCGGGAAATAGCTTTGCGAGGTTGTTACACCCCATTTGAATTCGCCCTCGTCGGGCTCCATCTCGCCCATCAGAATTTTGAAAAGAGTTGTTTTTGCAACGGCGTCCGAGCCGACGAAAGCAACCTTCTCCCTCGGATGAATAATAAACGAAACGTCGTCAAGCACCTTGCGGTCGCCGATAGTTTTTGAAATATGGTCAACACGGAGCAAATCGTTGCCGCACTCCCTGTCAGGCTTAAAGTCAACGTAAGGGAAACGGCGTGAGGAAACGGGCATTTCAATCATCTCAAGCGCGTCAAGCTGCTTTTTACGGCTTGTTGCCTGCTTGGACTTGGAAGCGTTTGCAGAGAAACGCTGAATGAATTCCTGCAGCTCCTTAATCTTCTGCTCGTTCTTTTTGTTCTGGTCGCGCTGCTGGCGCTGGCGCATCTGGGTATATTCATACCAGAAATCGTAGTTACCCGCATACATCTGAATTTTGCCGAAATCAACGTCGCAGATATGCGTGCAGACCTTATTTAAGAAATAACGGTCGTGCGAAACAACGATAACGGTGTTTTCAAAATCAAGCAGGAAATTTTCAAGCCAGCGGATTGCGGACAAATCAAGGTGGTTGGTAGGCTCGTCAAGCAGCAAAATATCGGGGTTGCCGAAAAGCGCTTTTGCAAGCAAAACCTTAACCTTTAAATCGGACGGCAGCTCCGCCATTGTAAGATAATGGTACTCGTCGCCAACGCCGAGCTTGTTGAGCATAAACTCTGCGTCGGACTCTGCATTCCAGCCGTCCAAATCCGCAAACTCCGCCTCAAGCTCGCCTGCGCGGATACCGTCCTCCTCGGAGAAATCGGGCTTTGCGTAAAGCGCGTCCTTTTCCTCCATAATCTCAATAAGGCGCGGGTTGCCCATAAGCACCGTGCGCACTACTTCGTATTCGTCATATTTAAAGTGGTCCTGCTCCAGAACGGAAAGACGCTCGCCGGGAGTGATAATAACCTCGCCCTTCTGCGGCTCAAGCTCGCCGCTGAGCACCTTTAAAAAGGTGGATTTACCCGCGCCGTTTGCGCCGATAATGCCGTAGCAGTTGCCCGCTGAAAAAAGCACGTTAACCCTTTCAAACAGAGCCCTGCCGCCGAACTGAACAGTTACATTACTTGCCTGAATCATAGTTCCGCCTCCTGATTTATTTCGATAACGCCTGCTATTTTAACACAAAGGATTATTAATTACAATATATAAATATACCAAATAAAAAGGCGCCCCTGACGGAGCGCCTGTAAAATTTTAATGAAGCTGAGGTATTACCGCAGTTGAAATTCCGAAGAACACGAGAAGCGACACCGCATCAACAATTGTTGTAATGAACGGTGAGGACATAACCGCGGGGTCAAACCCGATTTTCTTTGCGAGCATCGGCAGCGAACAGCCGATGAATTTTGCAAACACAATTTCAACAACAAGCGTGAGGCAGATTGCCAAGTCAATAAGCAGCGTTATTTCGTCGTTCTTGAACAGCATTCTGTCCACAACCCAGATTTTTATAAAATTAACTGCGGCAAGGGATAAACCGCAAGCGAAGCCAACCCTGATTTCCTTCCACACAACGCGGAAATAATCGCGGAACTCAATTTCACTGAGCGACATTGCGCGGATAACCGTTACGCTTGCCTGACCGCCCGAATTACCGCCCGTATCCATAAGCATAGGGATAAACGCGGTAAGGATTGTAAGCGTTGCAAGCTTGTCCTCAAAGGTTGTAATAATTGAGCCCGTAAAGGTTGCGGAAACCATAAGAAGCAGCAACCACGGGAAGCGGCTTCGCCAGGTTTCAAAAACAGAGGTTTTAAGATAAACCTTCTCCGTGGGAAGCATAGCGTTCATCTTTTGGATATCCTCTGTATTTTCCTCCTGAATAACGTCGATAACGTCGTCAATAGTGATGATACCCACAAGCCTGTTTTCCATATCAACAACGGGCATTGCAAGGAAGTCGTACTTTGACATAAGGATTGAGGCGTTTTCCTGGTCCTCCAGAGTGTTTATGGAGATAACGTTGGTTTCCATAAAATCGCTGATAACGTCCTCATATTCGTGCAAAAGAAGCTCTTTTACGGTAGTAACGCCGATAAGGTGGCGCGAAGCGTCGGTTACATAGCAGGTATAAATTGTTTCCTTATCTACACCCTGACGCCTGATACGCTTAAACGCGTCCTCAACCGTCATATCTTTTTTAAGGTCAACGAACTCGGGGGTCATAATCGAGCCCGCGGAGTCCTCGGGATATTTCAGAATTGTGTTGATTGCAAGCCTTGTTTCAGGGTCTGTGTTACGCAGAATTCTTTTAACAAGGGTTGCGGGCATTTCCTCAATAATATCCGCCGCGTCATCGACATATATCTCATCCAGCACGGCACGAAGCTCAGTATCCGAAAAAGCGCGGATAAGGTCTTCCTGCGTATCGCTGTCAAATTCAACGAAGGTGTCCGCAGCGTTTTCCTTGGTTAACATTCGGAAAAAGAACACTCGCGTTTTTTCGTTATCAAGCTCCTCAAGCAGCTGCGCTATATCGGCAGGATTCATCTCGTTAAGCAAAGCCTTCAGCTCTCCGATTTTCTTTTCCTCGTAAAGCTGCTCTACCTGCTCCAGCATTTCTTCAAAATCCAAGTGCTCACTTCCCTTCTTTATATCAATAATTAACTTGCGCTTTATTGCGCGTCGCTTTCCTCATTTTCCTCTTCAGGCTCAGGCTCTTCCTCAAGCTCGGGCACTGCGTAAAATTCGGGCTCATCCTCATCATAAGGGTTAACAACAGCCTTTCTGATGGTGGAAAAGGCAACCGCGAAAACTATCAGCCCGCCGAGCACGGCGCCGATTGAAATAATAAAATTAGGCTTCTGATAAAAAAGCTCGCCCGCTACAAAGGAGGTAAAGCCCTCCTGCTGCATTTCCTCTTTTATTTCGGCAACGGTTTTGTCCACCCTCTTAATTTTAAGGGTGTACTTTTTGGTGGTGCCGTCAGACGCAACAACGGTCAGCGGGATTTCAGGGGTTTGGTCCTCGCGCAGCTCCATACCCGTAACAGGCGTGCAGACCGCGCCTACGTCAGCCGTAACGGGCGTAATGTTCAGCAACGTTAAATCGCTTGGAATATAGAGCTTATAAACCGTATCCCTGTCATTAACAGCGGGCTGAAGCTCGCCGTATTCGCAGGTAATATCGGCAAGATTTGCGTTGCTGTTAACCGCAAGCTCCTGATTGTTTGAATACATAAAGCGGTAAATAACGCTGCCGTTTGTGAAATTCAGGGTTACAACGACGCCGTCCTGCTGATTTGCAGCATAAACGTAATCAATAAAAACGCTTGCCTCGCCGCTGATTTTATAATTTGCAACAACCGCGCTTTCGCTCGGGTTTGCAAGGGTTAACGTAAACTCTGTTTTACCCTGCGCAAAGCCGCCGTCTATCTGCGCATTTGAAAAGGAAATATCCTCCAGATACGGTGCGTCAGCAATAGGCGCAGTTGCGGCGCTTGCACTGAACGCGGCGGTTAAAACCACCATAAAAGCAAGCAGCCCTGTAAAAATCTTTTTCATAAAATTTACCTCTTGCCGCATTATTCGGAAAGAATATACGAGCTGACTGCGGCACTGTCAAGCCCTTCCTTTGCTGCTGATAAATCAGCATTTGTTTTTATGAAATAAACGGCGTTGCTGCCGATATCGTCGGAAAGCTTTTTTTCAATATCTGCCGAAACCGAGCCTTCCTCAATAACGTCGCCGTCCTCATCATAAACCGTTTTACTGCTGACGGTAACGTTGACCGCACGCAGAAGCTTAATTTCCGTGCCCAAGTCCGCATAGAGCCTTGCGGCAAGGTAATCAAAGCCGTCGTTATACTGCTCTGAAACCGCCTCGGGCAAATCAACGCCGTCAAGCACAAAAACCGTAATGCCCATTTCATAAGCCTCAAGGATAATATCCTTGATATATTTGTAAGCCGTCTGTGAGTCGGGGTTAAGATAAGTATTGTTTCTACCGTCGGTGTAAGGAATTGAATTGCTGTCCAGCACGGCGGCTGAGCTGTCCTGCGACGGAACAAGGTTGTCAAGATAGCAATAAACCCTGCCCACCGTAAGAATATCGTTGCTTTTAAGCGTTTCAACCGAGGCTTTAAGATTGCCCGCGGGAAAAGCGACTGCGCCGTAGGTGTCCACCGCGGCAAGCCTGCTTTTATAGCCGACGGAGCCTTCGCTGCGCTTCAAGTCAAGGGTTACGCTGTTATAGCCGCCCTCCGTCGCGTCGGATATAACCGACTGCAGCATAACGCCGCCGTCAAACGAAATGCTTTCAACATATTTTGATTTTAAATTCAGCGCAACCTCATTCATTGCGGCGCCGCCGTCATCCTCAGTGCCTGACGAGGAAGGCATTGCGTTACGCTGCATATAAACGTCCATTCCCGTATAGCCGACGCCCATAACAAGAAAGCCGATTAAAACGGCGGCAAGCACCTTGCCGAGCTTTTTAAACTTAGCCTTGTACTGCCTTTTCTTTTTGGTTTTGGGACGCAGGTAATCAAACTTGTCGGAATAAATACCCGTGCCCTCGGGCTCGTTATACTTTTCCGCAAAATCAATTTCCCTGCCGGTTTCGGGTTCCGTCCAGTGTTGGTTGCGCGCCTTGTTTTTATAAAAGCGCTTCTTTTTCATCTATATCACTCTGGTTAATTTCTAAAGTTTTCCTTTGCGTTTCGCATTAAAGTTTCAATGGTTGCGCTTGGGTTTTCACTGCTGAAAACCGCGTTGCCCGCAACAAAAACATTTGCCCCCGCCTTAGCGCAGGTTTTAATGGTTTCAGCGTTCACGCCGCCGTCAACCTGAATGTCAATATCGGGGAAATCGGCGCGCAGCTTTTCAATTTTAGGCATCATATCCGCCATAAAACTCTGACCGCCGAAGCCCGGCTCAACCGTCATAACAAGCACCATTGAAAGCCTGTCAATATACGGATAAACCGCTTCAATCGGGGTGTTCGGCTTAACGGAAAGCGAAGCCCTACAGCCGCATTCAAGGATTTTGTTTATAGTTTCGTTAACGTCGCTGTCGCACTCAACGTGGAAGGTAATGATATCCGCGCCCGCGTCAGCAAAAGCCTCAATGTATTTTAACGGCTCCGAAATCATAAGATGCACGTCAAACGGAATGTCGCAGAATTTGTTAAGCGCCTTGATAACGGGAGGGCCGATTGAAATATTCGGCACGAAATGCCCGTCCATAACGTCAAGATGAATAAGCTGTGCGGCACTGCATTTTGCAAGCTCTGCGCCGAGATTTGCATAATTTGCGGAAAGAATTGAGGGAGAAATTTTAATATCCATTGAACGCTCCGAAAATATATATAATTAATAATACTTACAGTTATGTTTATTATACATAAAAGTTATATTAAAATCAACCATTAAAAAACGGGCGAGCTGAGGCTCTCCCGTTATAGTGGTAAGTGGTCAGTGTGCAACGGTCAGTAAGGACGCTGCGCTCCGATTAATAATTATTCGTTTTCCGTTTGCTTCGGGAATTTGATTATACGCTCCCCGTCCTCAATAAACCTGCCGTTTTTCCATTCGCCCTTAATGCCCTTTGCGGAAGCGCCGAGCTGAAAATGAAGCTGCGCAATTCCGAAATCAATGCTTTTGATTGAATAGGGCTCCTCAACACTGCCTGAAACCACGCCGTTTTCATACCTGAAATTAACGGGTCGGCAGTTGACGGAGCTTGGCGCCTTTTCAACCTGCTGCATTGCAAAAACAAACTCCTCGGGCAACTTATCGTCGCAAAATTCAAACATCTTCTGATAGGGCTTGTTTTTCTTATGAGTGGCGTTATAGATAAGCTTTTCCTTAATGCTTTTATCCTTTCTTACAAAGCCGACGGCTATCACACAGTAAAGCCGCATACCCTTGGGTATTTCAATCTGCTCCATCAGCTTGTTTTCATTGTAGGTGCCGACCCAGCAGGTGCCGAGCCCGTGAAACGCACACTGAAGCACAAGGGTTTCGCCGTAAAAGCCGCAAAGCTCGCGGGCGGGAATAGTGTCCCTGCCGCAGACGGCAATAAGACTCATATTACCCGTTTGCACATTAAAGGCATAGCGCGCGTCGTCAACAAAGATAAAATGCAGCTCTTCACGGCGGTTGACGTAATCAACCATATCCCTGATTACCGCTTTTGTGTCGTCGTCAAGCGGAGTATTCCTGAAGGTGCGGCGTGAGCAGCGCTTATCAATCGCAATTAAATATTCTTCGTTAGTCATTAATCATTTCCCCAATTTTCAATAATATCAATAAGCAGGTCGTATTCCTTTGTAGTGATATTATCAGGCAGAATTGTAAGCGCCCTTTTCATTGTAAGCTCGTTATTAACCGTCCACACGGAAAATTTAAGGTCGTTATCGTGCAGTAAATCCGAAAGCGTTCCGCTGGCGTATTTATAATTACAGTTTACGCCGACTGCGCCCGCGTCCTTTACGGTTTTAACGAGCCTTTGCTGATAATCTGCGGAAAAAATCTGAATACGGGACGGCTGGCAGTTGTAATAATAATCCATATCCTTACACTTGGAGTCCTTAACCATTCTGATATTCAGCACGTCAATTCCCGTTAAGAACGAGCGGTCAAGCAGGTCATATTCAACAAGCATATCGTAAAGCTTATCAAGCGTTCTGCCCTCCTTGATGTCAAGGTTAATCAGGCAGTCGTCGCCTTTAAGAAGCTCAAGGGCGTCTTCAAGCGGTACGCCGTCGTTATTTGTAATGGCAATTTCGTGGTCAATAATCAGCGTGCCGTCGGGGCGCTGGCGAATATCCATTTCAATAATGTCAACATTATGATTAATTGCCGCCTCAACAGATTCAAGCGAATCTTCGTCCGTTTCAAAAGCGCCCGTATGTGCGGTAATGGTAAAATCGTCCCTGAAGCGCAGCGTTCTTTCATCATAGCTTTTGGTTACCGCATAAAGCGCAACGCCCATAACCATCAGCACGGAAACGATGAAGGCAAAAACCTGATACGAAAAATGCTTTGCCCAGGTAAGCGTCATATTTCGCTTTAAAAACCTTTTAAATTTTACCCATTTGGAAATCTTTTCCGTCATTACAGACACCCTTTAATAACGCACAAAAGAGGCAATAATGCCTCTTTATGCCGTGAATAATTTTATTATTAATCCTGGCAGCTGCCCGAATAGTTGGGAGCTTCCTTAGTGATATGAACGTCGTGCGGATGGCTTTCAACAAGGCCTGCGCCCGTAATTTTGATGAACTTAGCATTCTTGCGAAGCTCGGTAATGTTATGGCAGCCGACATAGCCCATACCTGAACGAAGGCCGCCCATCATCTGAAATACGGTGTCGCTGAGGAGTCCCTTGTAAGGCACGCGTCCCTCAACGCCCTCGGGAACAAATTTCTTTGTGCCGTTCTGGAAATATCTGTCGGCAGAGCCCTGATTCATTGCGCCGAGACTGCCCATACCGCGATAAACCTTAAACTGTCTGCCCTGATAAATCTCGATTGCGCCCGGAGATTCCTCACAGCCTGCAACAAGAGAGCCGACCATAACAACGCTGCCGCCCGCTGCAATTGCCTTAACAATTTCGCCACTGTATTTGATACCGCCGTCTGCTATAATCGGAACGCCGTATTTATCAGCCATCTCAGCGGAATCATAAATTGCGGTAATCTGCGGAACGCCGATACCTGCAACAACGCGGGTTGTGCAGATAGAGCCTGGGCCGATACCAACCTTAACAGCGTCTGCGCCTGCTTTAATGAGCGCCTCGGTACCCTCTGCGGTTGCAACGTTACCTGCGATGAGAGAGATGTGCGGGAATGCGTTTTTAACCCTGTCAACCGCCTTCATAATATTCTGTGAATGGCCGTGAGCCGAGTCAAGAATAAACGCGTCAACCTGAGCGTCGGCAAGCGCCTTTGCTCTGTCAAGCAAATCGGCGGTTACGCCGAGAGCCGCTGCGCAGAGAAGTCTGCCGTCCTTATCACGCGCGGTGTTGGGGTACTTAACGCTTTTTTCAATATCCTTAATAGTAACAAGCCCTGTAAGCTTGCCGTTATTATCAACAAGGGGAAGCTTTTCAACCTTTGATTTCATTAAAATCTGCTTTGCTTCCTCAAGGGTTGTGCCTGCCTTTGCGGTAACAAGCTTATCCTTGGGAGTCATAACATCGGCAATTCTTACGGAATAATCGGTCATAAACCTCATATCGCGGTTTGTTAAGATACCGACGAGAATGCCGTTTTCATCGCAAATCGGAACGCCGCTGATTCTGTATTTGCGCATTAAATCCTCTGCGTCCTGCGCAATATTGTCGGGAGAGAGGAAAAACGGATTTGTGATAATACCGTTTTCCGAACGCTTTACCCTGTCAACCTCGGAAGCCTGCTCCGCAATCGGCATATTTTTATGAATAACGCCGATACCGCCCTCACGCGCAATCGCAATTGCCATTCTGGATTCGGTTACGGTGTCCATAGCCGAGGTCATAAGCGGGATATTAAGCTTAATATCCTTTGTAAGATTTGTTGACAAATCAACCTCATTAGGAAGCACATTGCTTTCAGCAGGGATTAAAAGCACGTCGTCAAAGGTTAATCCCTCTTTAATAAACTTTGAGCCGTATTCGTTCATAGCGTTCCTCCTTATGTTACAAAATTATATTTTATTTATAATATCACATCGTATTATTACATTCAAGTATTAATTTTCCGCCGCGGCAACAATTTCGGCAACGGTTTCCTCAACCGTTAAGCCGTCGCAGTCAATTACGCAATCGGCATATTTTTCGTAAAGCGGAAGGCGTTCGTTATACATATCGGAAAGGGTTTCCCCCTCTTTAAGCACTATGCCGCGCGTGGTTATATTATTAATGCGCTCACACATACCGTCGTAACTCAGGTGCAGGTAAATGATTTTGCCGAGCGAGGCAAGGCGTTCCATAGCCGCAGGGCTGTAAACAACCGAGCCGCCCGTTGCGATAACCGTGCCCTGAATGTTAAGGGAAAGGATTGCCGCTTCCTCCGCACGCTCAAAATAAGCGATGCCCTTTTCGTTAATAATATCCTGCAGGCGCAGGCTTTCAAGGCTTTGCAAAAGCAAATCCGTGTCAAAAAAGTTTTTCAGCAGCGCCTTTGCCGCAAGCACGCCGCAGGTGCTTTTACCCGAACCGGGCATACCGATTAAAACAATGTTGCTTTTATTCATAAACTACACGCCAACCTTTTTGCAGTAATCGCCCATCGGGCAAAGCTCGCACTTAGGCTTTCTTGCGGGGCATATATCGCGCCCGAAAAGCACAATGCGGTGGCAGAAATCCGAGCTTTCCTCGGGCGGAAGAAGCTTTTTGAGCTCAATTTCAATCTTCTTCGGGTCCTTACCCGTAACCAAGCCCATTCGGTTTGTTATGCGGATACAATGCGTGTCCACCACAACGGCGGGCTTGCCGTAAACGTCGCCTACAATCAGGTTTGCGGTTTTTCTGCCGACGCCCGGAAGGGTTGTTAAATCCTCAATATTGTCAGGAACAACGCCGCCGAAATCGGACAGGATTTTTTGCGCCATACCGACGATTGACTGCGCCTTTGCGCGATAAAAGCCGCAGGAATGTATGTATTCCTCAACCTCCGAAACATCGGCTGAAGCGTAATCCTCAATTGTTTTATAGCGGGCAAACAGCGCGGGGGTTACAAGGTTAACCCTTGCGTCAGTACATTGCGCGGAAAGCCGCGTTGCCACAAGCAGTTCAAACGCGTTGCCCGATTCAAGCGAACAGATTGCGTCGGGGTATAATTCCTTTAAAGCCTCAACTGCCTTTAAAGCTCTTTCTTTTTTTGTCATATTCTTCCTCAAACGTGACGCCGAGGTCGGCGTCCCCTACATTTTTCCTGTTAAGTTATTTATTGCCCTTAATCTTATCCCAGTAGCTTTTAAAGCCCTGCTCGGTTTTATTGTCGCCCGCGGTATAATACTGCGCGTTTTTAATAACGTCGGGCAGGTACTGCTGATTAACCCAGTGATTTTCAAAGGAATGGGGGTATTTATAAAACTGACCCTTAACCTCTGCGTCGTCGCCGTCAAAATGCTTGTTCTGAAGCTGACGCGGAATGGGACCGTAATTGCCGTTTTTAACGTCTGCAATCGCCTTATCAATCGCCTCTGCGCCCGAATTGCTTTTAGGCGACGAAGCAACAAGAATAACCGCGTCCGCAAGCGGTATCCTCGCCTCAGGCAGACCCACCATCAGCGCGGCGTCAACCGCAGCCTTAACAATCGGAATTATCTGCGGGTAAGCAAGCCCCACGTCCTCACACGCGCAGACCATTAATCTGCGGCAGGCTGAGGGCAAATCCCCCGCTTCAAGCAGGCGGGCAAGATAATGCAGCGCGGCGTTTACGTCCGAGCCGCGCAGACTTTTCTGATAAGCGGAAATAATGTCGTAATGCTCATCGCCCTCACGGTCATACTTAACCGCGCTTTTCTGGGTTAACTCGTCAGCGCTTGCAAGGGTTATAAGCTTTTTGCCGTCCTTTTCGGCTGCGCAGTAAAAGCAGTTTTCAACGCTGTTAAGCGCCTTGCGCACGTCGCCGCCGCAGCCGCGGGCAATTTTTTCACAAACGCCCTGTTCAATCTCAAGCGCCGCGCCGTTTTCCTTTGCAATAAAATCAAAGCCGCGCTCAACCGCAGGCACAACCTCCTGCCATTCAATTGACTTAAACTCAAAAACCGTTGAACGTGAAAGGATTGCGGGGTATATGTAAAAATACGGATTTTCGGTTGTGGAAGCAATCAGCGTAATTGAGCCGTTTTCAATAAACTCAAGCAGGCTTTGCTGCTGGCGTTTGTTGAAATACTGAATTTCGTCAAGATAAAGCAATATGCCGTTAGGCGCTTCAAAGGTGTCAAGCTCGGAAACAATTTCCTTAATATCCTTTGTTGAGGCAGTTGTGCCGTTAAGGCGGCGCAGTGCCCTGTTGGTTTTGTTTGCAATAATTGAAGCAACGGTCGTTTTGCCGACGCCCGACGGACCGTAAAAAATTAAATTAGGAATATTGCCGCTTGCAATCATTTGATAAAGCGGCTTGTCAGGGCTGAGCAAATGGCGCTGACCGACTACGTCTTCAAGCTCGGCAGGGCGCATTCTTGCCGCAAGTGGATTATTCATTTTGGGGCACCCCCTGTTTTAATTCATTTGCTGTTTTTGAAAAAACGCAGCCGCAAAAATTCTGACGGTACAGATTGTACTGAGCCGAAAGCTCTAATGAACGCTTATAGCCCTCTTTCTTCTTGAAATCGGACGGAAGCCATTTAACGCCGTATTCCTTTTCAAGCTCAAAACCGATTTCATTGATTTTCTGCGAATTTTTCAGCGGGCTGATTGAAAGCGTGGTGCAAAAATAATCAAAGCCCTCAGCTTTTGCGTAAGCGGCGGTTTTTTCAAGCCTCAGGCGATAGCAGGCAAAGCAGCGCTCGCCGCCC